>JAVHRJ010000335.1:0-3176 GCA_036171595.1 Bacteroidales bacterium | reverse complement strand
TACCAATACTGGAAGATGGGTTACCGCCAAAAATACCACCTCTGCTCCCGGGTTTTGCGTCCATCAATATAAAACCAATTAAACTAAGCGCAATAACACCAATTACAATGGCCGCACCTTTTTCACGAATGTTCTGAATTATCTGCATGATTATTTTAATTAAAATGGATGGCAAAAATAGTGTAAAAAAGTTTATGAATAACTAAAAATACCGATGGGTCTGGTGCTTAAAATGAGATGCAATAAGCGTTTGGTAAAATAAGGATATCCTATTTATTGATATTTATAAAAATTTTATAATGGTAAACTCTTATCCAGGGTATCTTACACCTTATATAAGCGGTAGCTTTTATTTTTTATAAAATAAATAGGTTTGCCTCTATGTTATATTTATTTATCAAATAATTTTAGCAGTTAATTATTTTTAATTTGTTTAATAATACTGACGCTACCATAGTGTAAATTTGCAAAAGATATGGCTGCTGACGTGATTATCATCTGGTATCAACAACCTATTGTTAGTAAACCTGTTTTTCTGTTAATAACCCTGTTATTTATTCTTTACTTCAGGGGATATTTAGAGTAAAACTTATTTATTATTTTATTAAGCTTCATTGTGATGTTAATGAAGGATTAGTTATAAGGTATGGGATTAACATTGATAGTTTTCGATATTTCAAAATTATTATCAACCATTAATGTTATTAACCCATGTGCAAAAATATAGTTAGTGTATTTTTAAATCTATTATCAGTTTAGATAAATAGGTAAACATGATTATAACAGTAAATGTTAGTTACATGTTGATAATGGTGCATAAAACGTTTATTTAAATTTTACAAAAAAAAATAAAATAATATTTCCACATATTCACACCTATAATAGTAATAAGTTTAATTAAATAAATAAAGTATTAATACATATTATGACAGATATTAACACTGCGAAAGCAAATATTGAAAGTACTGGCTTTTTGGATTTGGATATTGATGTGAACATTGATTTGTTTTCTGAAATTGAAAGGTTAAAAAAACAAAAGAATGCTATAATACTTGCGCATTATTACCAGGAACCTGATATACAGGATTTAGCGGATTTTATAGGAGACAGCCTTGGCCTTGCTCAACAGGCGGAAAAAACTGAAGCAGATATTATTGTGTTCGCAGGGGTACATTTTATGGCAGAAACAGCTAAGATATTAAACCCTACAAAAAAAGTATTATTGCCGGATCTTAAAGCAGGCTGCTCATTAAGTGACAGCGCCCCTCCGGCCTTGTTTAAATTATTTAAACAGCGCTATCCTGATCATCTGGTTATTAGCTATATTAACTGTTCCGCGGGAATAAAGGCGATAAGTGATATAATTTGCACGAGTAGTAATGCGGAAAAAATAATTGATAGTTTACCAAAGGAGCAAAAAATAATTTTTGCTCCAGATAAAAACCTGGGTACGTATTTGAATAAAAAGTCTGGTCGTGAAATGGTATTATGGAATGGCGCCTGTATGGTACATGAAATATTTAGTCTTGAAAAAATAATAAAATTAAAAATAAGACACCCACAGGCAAAAGTAATTGCTCATCCGGAATGTGAAGATGCAGTATTGGCTGTAGCAGACTATATAGGCAGTACTACCGGCTTATTAAAATATTCCCAACAAAGTACCAGTATGGAATTTATAGTGGCTACAGAGACGGGTATTCTTCATCAGATGCAAAAGGCAAGTCCTGATAAAATATTTATACCAGCTCCGCCAAATAATAGTTGCGCTTGTAATGATTGTCCGCACATGAAATTAAATACATTGGAAAAACTGTATTTGTGCATGGAATATGAACAACCCGAAATAACCATGGATGAAGTTTTAAGGATAGCTGCTAAAAAACCTATTGAAAGAATGTTGGAGATTAGTAAAAAGTATGGATTATGATTTTGAAAAATAGAATGGATAATTTTCAGAATTAAGCAATGTCAGTATAGTCTTTTATAGTTTGTTTTGATTTTTTATTATTTGTAAATTTAAATTTTACCTTGTTTAATTAAAAAATAATCTTATGGCGGTTCCATCTGTTAACCTTGCGGAATTTTTGAGTGGTAATTCAATAGAAAGAAAGGTATTTGTTCGTAACTTAGGCAAGGCTTTTGAAGAAGTTGGGTTTGTTGCAGTAAAGAATCATGGTATTCCGGATAAATTAATTACTGACTTATATAAAAATGTTCAGGATTTTTTTTCATTACCACCTGACCAAAAAAGAAAATACGAAATACCTTTGCTATTCGGTCAGCGGGGATATACGAGTTTTGGTAGGGAACATGCTAAAGGTAGTGATGCGCCTGATTTAAAGGAATTTTTTCAATATGGGCAAACATCACGAAATAATTATAAGGAAGAACAATTTCCACCCAATGTTTTAGTAAATCAGATTACCGGATTTAATAAAAATTTTGGTGAGGCTTACCGGGCTTTTGAAAAATCAGGAACGGCTTTGTTACGGGCAATCGCTCTTTATCTTAATCTTGATGAACATTATTTTGATGATTATGTATTTAATGGTAATTCTATTTTACGGGCTATTCATTATCCTCCAATTATGCAGGAACCAAAAAGCGCTATGCGTGCGGAACAACATGAGGATATTAATTTGATTACCTTGTTAGTAGGTGCCTCCGCTGATGGATTACAAATATTATCGAAGCAAAAAGAATGGGTTGGTGTTACTTCTTTGCCGGAACAAATTATTGTAAATGTTGGGGATATGCTTCAGCGTTTCACAAATAATAAATTAAGAAGTACCACTCACCGTGTTGTAAATCCAGAAAGAAAATTATGGCATACTTCCCGATTTTCAATTCCTTTTTTTCTTCATCCCAAATCAGGTATGAGCCTTCGTTGTTTAGATGGATGTATTGATGAAGCACACCCTAAAATGTACGATGATATAAAGGCGGGAGAATATCTGGATGAAAGATTAATAGAAATTGGGCTTAAAAAATGATTAAAGCAGGAAAACAAATATTAATTACAACTTAAAAATATAAATTTTTAGAAATTTATACGTCTGTGAAATCTTTTTTGTTTTAAGAAAACTAAGTTTTTATGAAGGTTAATTTTGTAATACAATACTTATGTCGGTAATAAAAATTCCTATGGCATCCTGCTCATCCGTTATCTCGAA
>JAVHRJ010000334.1:0-3194 GCA_036171595.1 Bacteroidales bacterium | reverse complement strand
GATCAAGGGCAAAAAATCGCTGGAAAATATTTTTTGGACTTTTCGGAGTGGACTAAATAAATAAATTTCCTGAACAAATTATTTAAAAAATCCAACAATATCCTCCTCATTAAGTGAAAGGAAATTTGCCTTACTTATCACGGAATCATTATTCATTGAAAAAATTGCCGGAAGTGCGTTTCCTCCTGCCTGAAAGAACGAATCCGGTTTCATAATTATATATGGAACATATGGAAGTTCTGTTTCATGCTGAAATCGAATAACATCTTTCAGATTACTTGAATCTCCATAAAACACAAGATAGAGCGGGAATGAAACACCATTTTTTTGTATAAACGTATGAAGTTTCCGTGACGATAATTTACAAAATTTACAGTTAAAACTAAAAAAACAAACAATCTTTTTACCGTCCTGTATTTTTATTTTTTCATTCGAGTTTTCTTTAGAAAAGTTATATGATTTAAGATTAATCGTTTTAATATCCGATACTTTTTTTGCATAAGCAGTGGGCGGATTAATAATAAATGGTAGTGCTATCGTGAATAGTAGAATTGAAATAGATATTATCTTATTAAAGAAAGTCCGCCCTTTTATTAAAAATTCATTCTTATGATATATTAATATGATAATGCTGAAAAATATTAAAATAATATTTTTTATCAGTGATTGAATTGGGGTCATACTTACTGCAAGTCCCATACATCCACAATCTTCTGTTCCTGGTTTCATGGAAATAAGATATAATAAATATATAGAAAAACCCGATAATGTGATAATTGAAAGAATGGATGTAATTTTAATATATATATGAAAAACAATAAAGATTCCTATTATTAGCTCAAAAGCAATCATAAGCCTTGAAACAAAAGGGACGAGTACCCAATTGATAATACCAGTTTCAGCAATATTTAGCTCAAAATATTCTAAAGGGTATAGCTTAAAAAACGCTGACACAATAAAGATTGTTCCTAAAACTAATCTAAATGCAAAAACAAGCTTTTGATTAAAAATAAATTTCATTTAAGGATAAGTTAGGTATTGTGAAGACAAAAAAAAAGCCACACTTAAAGCGTGGCTTTTTCCAAAACGATTTTGATTACTTAATTTCACAAGTAACAGTAACACCACTATAAGTTGAAGTTCCTTTTTCGCAAGCAGTTTTTGCATTGCTCTTGGTGTCGTGAAGTGTTGTTGATGCAGAAACGGTGTAGCTTCCACTTGTTGTTGAACAAGTACAAGTGTAATCTTTTTTGCATGAACTAAAAATACCTGCAACTGCGATAGCAGCAATCAGAATAATACCTTTTTTCATAAATGTAATTTTAATTAATAATTTATATATGCGGCAAATATATATACAATATTTTTAAACTCAAAAATAATTTTGAACAAATTTTAAGAATCACACATATACAATCCTCATAATAAATAAATTAACATTGTTAATTTATTTAATAAAATTCAAATTGGTTGAGTACACTATGAAAAGTCTTTTAACCCCTAAATCCCCTAAAGGGGACTTTAAAGGCACACTGAATTTCAGCGTTTTCCCTTTAGGGATTAAGGGTAAAAAATGCTAAAATTTATAAAAATCGACTTTTCGGAGTAGACTCAATTGGTTTGTTTTTTTCGCTCTACAATACTGAAATACTGGAATGCGATTGCAATAAAGGGAATGCATCCAAGCAGAGAATTCATAAAGGTTGTAAAGGTTGTAACCATGAGCACTATATCTTTCATTGATCCCTGACCCTCTACGCCGTTCTTAATTATTTTGAAGCCATACACAAAAGATAAAATAATTTGTGGGACAGTGAATAAATATGCAGCCACACCAACAATTAAATAAATAACAATTAATAACAAAAGCATCCACCACCACTGAAAATGCGTGTAAGAAAAACTTTTTGAAAAGGCGTTCCCAAAACTCATATCTTCAATAATTAATATGGCAAAAATTAAACTTAATGAAGTTCCCAAATATATGCCGGGTAAAATGCAAAATAACGTGCCACTACCAATGATTAAAAGAACCAAAATATTTGCGCCAAAAACTTTCAGAAAATTCTTTGCAATCAACTTTCCAATCTCATTTATTTCAACCCCAGTTCTTTCTTTTTCATTATATAATTTTATATAGGAATAAATAGTGAGAATAATCATTGTATAACTAAGCACTGAAGTACTTAAAAATAGAGCAAGATTAAAGAATATTTTTTCAAAAAAGTCAGCAATTTGAAAGCCCTTAATATAGTATGCCATATCCATAAAATCAGACTGATAATATCCGATTACAATAGCCGAAAGCAGCATAAACGGACCGGCATAAATCATTATCGCCTTGAAAAGTGGTTTGAACTCCTGACGAATAAATGCAAACGTATCAGCAAGGATATTTCCAAAATCACGTATTTTACGAAAGTCTATTGATTGTTTTTCCATTCTTAAAATAAATTTTATTTTACAAGGCTCGGCTCATACTGAACTCGATTCTGTAGAGAGCGACCAAGAGTAATTTCATCTGCATATTCAAGCTCATCACCAATAGAAACACCACGAGCCAATATTGTCATCTCCACAGGATACTTACTTAACCTTTTAAAAAGATAATAATTTGTGGTATCACCTTCAAGCGTTGTGCTTAGCGCAAGGATCAGCTCCTTTATTTTACCTTCACTAACTTTTTGCTCCAATGAATCAATATTCAAATCTTTTGGTCCGACTCCATCCATTGGAGAAATAATTCCACCAAGCACATGATACACGCCTTTGAATAAATGTGTGTTTTCAATAGCTATCACATCGCGAATGCTTTCTACAACGCAAACAATGCTTTTCTCACGAGCAGGATTGGAGCATATAGCACAAATTATTTCATCTGAAATATTGTGACATTCATGACAAAATTTTATTTCTTTTTTAAGTGTTATTATTGCGTTGCCAAAAGTTTCAACATCGTTTTTTTCCTGTTTAAGTAAATGGAGTACGAGTCTTAACGCAGTTTTTCTACCTATTCCGGGAAGTTTTGAAAACTCATTAACAGCACTCTCTAAAAGTTTTGAAGAATATCCTTGCATTTATTTCTGACTTTTTTCTGTATAAATCACACATACAAAAGTAAACATTAATATTAATGAATAAAAAATTAGCACAAAGCATTTATCTAATATATAATCAGTTATATCATTGCAATA
>JAVHRJ010000333.1:0-3198 GCA_036171595.1 Bacteroidales bacterium | reverse complement strand
TTTTGGGCAAAGATATGACAAATATTCTAACCGACAAAATTTAGTTGACATGACAGTAGTAAGAATTACACGATTAATGTCATTCCTCAAAATATAATCTGAATTTAAAACAATTATTTTTTTCATTTTTTTTTATTTAGAATTGTGCTTAAACAAATTGCAATATAGCTTCAATTTATTTAAACAATAACGCATTTTATAAGCAAATTCACAAAATTCTATATCTTAATGACTATTTAGCTTTATTGCTACTTTGTAAATTAAAACACTATGGAAAGAAAAAGTTATACCTAATAAAGACAAAACACTTACATGTATTACTGTTTCTCTTATAAAATTACATAGGTAACTTATTTTATTATAAAAAAAGGGAATGATTTATGTAATAATCATTCCCTTTTTGATATTATTTGATGGGAGCGTAAGATGTGTCATAACAACCCATAGAGCATCCATCATAGCAAGTAGAAGAGCACCCACCAGTACAGGAAGTACATTTATTACTTTTTATCACATTACCATCGTTTGGTTTACCTGAAGATAAAATACCAGTAGTTGAACTTCCACCAGTTACCAAAGCCAATTCTTCGTGGCTTAATTGATCTTTTAACTTTTTCATTTTTTAAAGTTTTTAAATTATGACTAATATTATTGTTAGTCGTTGCAAACATAATACATAAAAATGTACAAAAACCAAATGGTCGGTTTATCTTATAAGTGGTCATTATTTATATATAAGTGGTCGTTTTTTTCTAATAAGTGGTAATTTGCGATTGCTTAATTATTGAAAAAATCTTTAAATAAATGTACTTTTCTTCGCGATATTTTAATTTTTACATTATTTGTTAATATAATTGTGTTATAATGCCCTTTAATATAATCCATAATGTTTTTACAATTAACAATAGTATTATGGTTTGCTCTTACAAAACCTTTTTCGGAAAGTTCAGTTTCAAAATATTTTAAAGGTTTAGATATGTTTGAAGTTCTATTTTCAACTGTATATATTGTTGTAACATTACCATCACAAGTTAAATGAGTTATATTTTCCATATCAACAAGTTTGATTTTATGTTTTTCTTTTAAAACTACTTTTTTGTTTTTTTTTGACAACTATAATCTTTTTCCATTATTTTGTTTTTTAGGATTCAGCAAGAGTAAATGTGTTGCAAATTTCTTTGTTTCTTGTGTAAAACAATTTACAACTCTTTTGCTGTGTGTCAACTTTCATTGTTTTGGGTTTTTCTTTATTATGTTGGGTAACATATAAGGATTTTATCCTCAGTTTCACCAAAAATTACTTCAAAGGTAGAAAAATATTTTAAGACTACACATTAATAAAAGGTAGAAAGAAATTGAGGATAAAATTGAGTTGAACTATGCCGCCGTACCGTATAATTAGATGAGTACAAAGCTATGGGCATTTTATCATTTCTTTTTAGGTTGCAAGTAGTACCAATGGTTGTTTTTTTTATCGAAAACACTAAAAAATCAAAAATATAGTGCAATAGTTTCATTTTTTTTCAAAATAATTTTCACAAAAAGACATACCTTTCCTGTTACGGATAGTCCGTTTAATGAGCAGTTATGTCAAAGAACAATCCTCCGAACCGAACAATCGTCTATTTCATGCAGTCCGGAGGTATTTCGTTTTTCCATTGAATACGGAAGCTAACAGTAACCTTCCCTTTTTACACGCAGGGCAAAGAAAAATGTCTTTCCCGGTCATCATTTCAAGTATTATCTGCCATGGCAATCCTTCGTAAGAAGGTATTTCAGGACTTGTTCCTAAAAGTTGCAAACAGCGGACAATCTTAATTTTCCTGTTAACACTCGCAAACAATCCAAAATATCGGATTTTATAAAAGCCACAAGGCAGAATATGTTGCAGAAATCTGCGGATAAACTCTTCGGCTGAAAGTTCCATTTCCTTCCATTTGTTATGGTCTTTATAATCTTTCCAACTGAATCTTATCATGCCGTTATCTATGGATATTATTCTGCTGTTTGAAATGGCAACCCGATGAGTATATCTGCCCAAATAGGAAATAACTTGCCCCGGACCTCCAAACGTCTTCTTGATGTGAACATTCCAATTCTGCATATAAAGTGCTTTTTTCAAAGATTCAAAGTCATTATATTGTATGACTTCCGTATTTTGAGGCAGGTTTAACTTTCCTTTCTCATATTCCATGCGTAACATTTGAAGAAATTTACCTCTGAACACTTTACTTAATGCTTTTACCGGAACAAAAAACTTACGCGATGAATGTTTCCATTCCCAACCATCGGGATCCAGACCTCCCGCAGGGACTATCATATGCAGATGAGGATGATAGGTTAGACTTTGCCCCCAGGTATGAAGTACTGCCACACTACCTGTCTCCGCCCCAAGAAAAGCGGGATTAAGTGCAACCTGTTTAAGCGTTTGAGCAGATGCCATAAACAACATATCATATAATATTTTCTGATTAATGTAAACAAGTAAACGGAGTTCTTCGGGCAGGGTAAATACAATATGAAAATACCTTACCGGTAAAAGTTGTGCTTTAAGCTTATCAACCCACATTACCTGTTTTAGCATCTGGCATTTCGGACAATGACGATTACGGCACGAATTATACGATATTTGTTCATGCCCGCATTCATCGCATTTTAACTTATGTCCGCCCAATTTCGATGTCCTGCAATATTCTATTGCTTCCATTGCTTTAGTTTGTTCTTTACATAAATTATGCTTTTGACGGTATTCCTGACCATATTGTTCAAAAATATCCGAAAGTTCTATTTTATCTTTTATCCGATTCATAACACATCTGTTTATTGTTTATCAAGAGGACTTATTAATTTACCCGGTTCAAAATTCTGTAAATGCATATAAACAGATGTGGTTCTTAAGGAATTATGTCCCATAATTTTTGTATAATCTTAATATTTGTTCCCTGCTCAAGCAAATGAGTTGCAAACGAGTGCCTTAATGTGTGAAAGGATGCTTTCTTATTGATACCTGCTTTCGCAAGATTATCTTTGCAAATTATATCAAGCGTTGATGTGGAAATCGGCTTATTTTTAATGTAACCATAAAACAAAATGTCAACCGGTCGGTAGCATTTCCAGTATTCGCGTAATAATGTAAGCGCACGTGATGCTAAAATAGTGTCCCTGTCTTTTTTCCCTTTTCCCTGCTCTATCCTTATC
>JAVHRJ010000332.1:0-15568 GCA_036171595.1 Bacteroidales bacterium | reverse complement strand
AGTTTTATACAAAATGGTAAACGAAATTTAAAAATTTATTTAACTTCGGTACATGCTTAATAAAATTAACATATCGTTCAATAATACAGATTGTATAAGCGAAAAAATGCTTAACGATTATCAAGCTGGATTGTTATCTAAAGATAAAATAAGGCAAGTTGAATTGCATTTGGCTGATTGTGAAATGTGTAGCGATTATGTTGAAGGATTATCGTATTTAAAAAATTCAAACGAACTAAAAATCGAATCTCAAATCATTATTAATAAGCTAAATAAAATATCAACAAAAAAAAATAAAATTTGGTTGTTTGCTGCAGCTGCTTCGGTATTTATTGCAATTTCTATTTCAAGTTTAATTTTAATTTTTCCATCAAAAAATAAATTTGTTGCCGATAATTTAAAAAACAGTTATCAAAAAAATGATGCTCCAGCCGAAGCAAAACAGCAAAAAGAATTAAGTTGGGAAAAAGATAATAGTGAAGTTGCTTATGATAAAATTAGTATTAATGAGCAAAGTAAAATTACCGAAAAATCTTCTGCAACTATAAATAATAAAAGGACCCAAATTGATAATATTACTAAAGAAGATAAAAGCATTAATTATAAAACAACTATTTCTGGTGATATCCAATCTGAAGCAAAAGGCGAAAGCGATAAATTAGTAATTACAAATAATGTTACATCATTAGAAGATGAATCAAAAATAATTGTATCTGATGTTGTTACAAATGGGCAAGCAAAAACAGAAATTAAAACGTCATCTATTCTTACTGAGGAAAGTGTTGATAGACAAGCAAATAAAAAAAATGAAAATTATGTTTTAATTGCAAAAACTGAAAGTAGTAAAGATAAAAAGTCAAGTGAAAGAAATAAAGAAAAGGCTACTAAAAATGCGCCTGCATCAGTTGAACAAACTGCTGTAAGTACTGGAGCTGTTGGAGGATATGAAATACTTTCTGCCGACCTTGACGATGCAAGCATAAATTTGCAAAAACAAAAAACCGATTCAGTAATAATTCTTGCATTACGTGGAGCAAATTCTACAAACGATTCAATTAAATGGAAATCTAAATTGTTACTTGCTAAAGCTTATCTTTTATCTGGCGAAAAAGAAAAAGCAATTACACTTTTTGACGAAATAAAGAAAAACTCTCAAGGTAACTTTAAAAAAGAAGCTCAGAAAGAACTCGAGAAATTGGGCTTTTAATTTAAAAACAATACTTTTCAAATTTTATTAACCATCTAAAAATTGTAAAATGTATTTTACTACTTTTACAACCATAATTATAAAAATTATATTTTTCAAATAACAAATAACAATAAGATGTTTATTCGTTTGTAATTTTTTGTTATTGCGAGGAACGAAGCAATTTGTTTGTTTATTGAAAAATTGATTTTTTATTTATTATTTGTATTTTGTGAATTGAAATTTATTTTTTATTTCTTTAAATTATGGCAGATATTAATTCCTTAAAATCAATTGTGGCACAAATTCGTCGCGATATAGTTAGAATGGTTCATGGTGCTGCTTCAGGTCACCCAGGTGGTTCGCTAGGTTGTGCCGATTTTTTAACTGCATTGTATTTTGATACATTAAAAATTGAACCTAAAAATTTTACGTTAGATGGGACAAATGAAGATTTGTTCTTCCTTTCTAATGGACATATTTCTCCTGTTTGGTATAGTGTTTTGGCTCGTTGTGGATATTTTCCAGTAAGCGAACTTGCCACTTTTCGCAAATTAGGTACTCGTTTGCAAGGACATCCTACTCCAGCCGAAGAATTGCCTGGTGTTAGAATTGCAAGTGGCTCATTAGGACAAGGTTTGTCTGTAGCTTGTGGTGCAGCTTTAGCTAAAAAAATGAATAATGATAAATGTTTAGTTTATACACTTCACGGCGATGGCGAATTACAGGAAGGGCAAAATTGGGAAGCCGCAATGTTTGCTGCTGCTAAAGGAATCGATAATTTAATTGCTACCGTAGATTTTAACGGTAAGCAAATTGATGGACCAACCGATAAAGTTCTGTCATTAGGAAATTTAAGATTAAAATGGGAAAGTTTTGGTTGGCAAGTTCTTGAAATGAATGGCAACGATATGCAAAATGTAGTTGAAACATTAAAAATTGCAAAACAAAATACTGGAAATGGTAAACCTATCGTTATACTCATGAAAACAGAAATGGGTATGGGTGTCGATTTTATGATGGGAACTCATAAATGGCATGGAAATGCCCCAAATGATGAACAATGTAAAAAAGCTCTTGATCAACTTCCAGTAACAATTGGAGACTATTAAAATAAATGCCACAGATTGCACAGATATTCACAAAAAAGGATAATTAATGTTTAAAGTTGAAGAATCTGAAATGTTTTATTCTAAAAAAGAAGATTTTCTTTTAAAAGAAGAAACATATAAAATTATTGGACTTGCAATGGAGGTTTATAAAACTTTGGGAAAAGGATTTTTGGAGATTGTTTATAAAGATGCGCTTGAAATTGAGTTTAATTTAGCTGGAATTCCTTTTGATAGAGAGAAACAATTTAAAATTGACTATAAAGGGATAATCCTAAAAAGATTTTATACTGCAGATTTTGTTATATATGATAAAATAATAATTGAAGTTAAATCACAAAAGGAAGTAATTGGCGAAAATTACAAACAGACAATTAATTATCTGGCAGTATCAAAATTGAATATAGGCTTAATTTTAAATTTTGGTGAAGATTCACTAAAATTTAAAAGAGTAATTCTAAATTAATATTTAATATGTGTAATCAGCGAAATTTGTGGCAAAATATTAAAATGAGTTTAATTAAAATAAATATTATCTTTTTGGTTTTAATCCTTGTTGTAAAAATTTCTTTTGCTCAACAAGTTACTCAAGCAGATCAAAATGTGAAACTTACAAGAATTCTTTTTGTTTTTGATGCCTCTCAAAGTATGCTTGCAAAATGGGAAACTGATAGCAAAATGAATATTGCTAAAAAAATGCTTAGCACTTTACTCGATAGCTTAAGTAAAGTCGAAAATCTTGAACTTGCATTACGAGTATATGGGCATCAGTACGCAGTGCCACCACAACGTTGTGATGATACTCGTTTAGAGGTGCCATTTTCAAAAAATAATATCGATAAAATTAAAGGCACAATTAATAAACTTCAGGCTCAAGGTACTACTCCTATTGCAAAATCGTTAGAAAGTGCTGCACTCGATTTTCCAAAAAGTACTAAAAGTAGAAATATTATTATTTTAATAACCGATGGTATTGAAGCATGCGATGGTGACCCTTGTGCAGTTTCGCTTGCACTACAAAAACAAGGAATAATTTTAAGACCATTTGTTATTGGTGTAGGGCTCGATTTAGAATTTAAAAAAACCTTTGAATGTGTGGGACAATATTTCGATGCTTCAAACGAAACCCAATTTAAAGAAGTTTTGGGTATTGTTATATCACAGGCACTTAATAATACAAGCATGCAAGTTAATTTGCTCGATAAAGCTGGAAATCCAACAGAAACTGATGTTAATATGACTTTTTATGATAAACAGTCAGGCAAAATGAAATATAATTTTATTCATACTATAAATAATCGTGGTGTTCCAGACACTTTAATTATTGACGCATTACCAACTTATAATATTGTTGTTCATACTATTCCACCTGTTTTTATTGATAGTGTTAAATTAACTTCTGGTAAGCATACTGTTGTGGCTGCTGATGCCCCTCAAGGTTATCTTACAGTAAAAGCCAATATTCAACAATATAAAGAACTCGATTTTATAGTTCGACAAAAATCTAAAATGAATACTTTAAATGTGCAAAACGTAAATTCAATTGAAAAATATATTGTTGGTGATTATGATATTGAAGTTTTAACATTGCCCCGATTAATTATAAGTGATATTGAGATTGCCCAAAATCATACTACAACTGTTAGAATACCAGATCCTGGAATGATTACATTTATGACCGATGCCCCAGGTTATGGAAGTGTGTTAGTTGAAAAGGACAATAAACTTGAATGGGTGGTAAATCTTGATGCCGAAGCAACAAAGCAAACTTTTACTTTATTACCTGGTAAATATCAAGTAGTTTGGCGTGGAAAAAATGTTAAACATTCAATGTCGTCTATTACAAAATCTTTTAAAATAATTAGTGGAAGTTCTATTCCTTTGTATATTAAATAAACATTATGCAGAAATATATTATTAAAGAAAAAAAAGATACTCGCTCTGGTTTTGGCGAAGGACTTTTAGAAGCAGGAAAGTTAAATAAAAATGTTGTAGCACTTTGTGCCGACTTAATTGGTTCACTAAAAATGGACGCTTTTGTAAACGAGTTTCCTGAACGTTTTATTCAATGTGGAATTGCAGAGGCAAATATGATTGATGTTGCTGCCGGATTAACTATTGGCGGAAAAATTCCATTTGCTGGTTCTTTTGCAGCTTTTGCAACTGGTAGGGTTTACGATCAAATTCGTCAATCTGTTGCATATTCAAATAAAAATGTAAAAATTTGTGCTTCACATGCTGGTATTACTTTGGGCGAAGATGGTGCAACTCATCAAATTATGGAAGATATTGGATTAATGAAAATGCTTCCTAATATGGTTGTAATAAATCCTTGCGATTTTAACCAAACAAAAGCTGCTACAATTGAAATTAGCAAATATGTTGGTCCTGTGTATTTAAGATTTGGTCGTCCTTCGGTTCCTGTTTTTACGCCTGCTAATCAAAAATTTGAAATAGGAAAAGCTATAGTTTTCGAAGAAGGTAAAGATGTTTCAATTTTTGCTACTGGTCATTTGTTGTGGAAAGCACTCGAAGCAAAAGATATTTTAGAAGAAAAAGGAATTTCTGCCGAAGTTATTAATATTCACACAATTAAACCGTTAGATGAACCGGCAATATTAAAATCAGTATTAAAAACAAAATGTGTTGTAACTGCCGAAGAGCATTTTCGAAATGGTGGATTGGGCGACAGCATTGCTCAATTTTTATCATTAAATTTCCCAGTTAATATTGAAATGGTTGCGGTAAACGACAAATTTGGACAAAGCGGAAAGCCAGACGATTTACTCGAACTATATGGATTAAATGCAAAAGCTATAGTTGAAGCATCAGAAAAAGTTATTGCTCGAAAAAATGCATAAGTTAAAAATTTTATTGTTTGAATTTTTGAAGTTTTTTCATTTGTTTTTTGAATTTTGTAATTTGATATTTGTAAATGGCAGAACGCGACGATAAAGAAATTTTAATTGATTTTGAAAATCCTGCATTGTCAAATTCGGCATTTAACGAAATAATTAATAAGTATAAAGTAAGGCTATATTGGCATATTCGAAAACTAGTTATTAACCACAACGATGCCGACGATTTATTGCAGAATACTTTTATAAAGGCTTGGAAAGGGCTTTCAAGTTTTCAAAAAGAATCTAAATTATACACATGGCTTTATCGTATTGCTACAAACGAATGTTTAACTTTTTTGCAACAAAAAAAGAAACGATTTTCGGTTAATTTAGATGATGTAAATATTGATTTAGAATCGGATACTTATTTTGATGGTGATAAAGCACAACTTAAGCTTCAAAAAGCAATACAAACCTTACCCGTAAAACAAAAACTTGTATTTAATATGCGATATTTTGATGAGATGCCTTATGATGAAATGTCTAAAATATTAGGAACTTCTGAAAGTGCATTAAAAGCATCGTATCACTTTGCAATTAAAAAAATAGAAGAATTTTTAAAACACGATTAAACTTTTTTAACATTTAATTGTCAAAACAAACATGAGCGACGAAAACCTAAATAAAGAATTTTTTAATAAAAATAACCCTTTTAAAACACCAGAAGGCTATTTTGAAGATTTTAATTCTAGGTTATTTTTAAAAATAGAAAATGAACCACATGTTATTAAAGTAAATTTCTGGAATTCATGGAAATATAAAGTTGCAATTGCTTCATCTGTCGCAATTTTTATTGTATTAAGTTTTAGTGCATATCAATTTATTAGCAAACAAAATATAGATAATAAAAATATTGCAAACGTAGTTGAAGATAAAGATATTGATACCGAGCTTTCTTTTTTTGACGAAAATCATTTAATTGATGCTATTACTTCATCAGAAAAAGAGCAAAAATTAGAAGGTGATGATATTATTAATTACTTAGTTAACGATAATATAAAAGAAAATGCAATTGCCGAAGCCTATTAAAATTATAAGAAAATGAAAAAGATTTTTTTAGCAATAATGTTTATTTCAGTGTGTTATTATTATAACTATGCACAATGCGATGAAAATTGCAAACGAAAAGAACAAATTAAATCACAAAAAGTAGCTTTTATTACAGATAAACTTCAATTAACCGTTGATGAATCGCAGCAATTTTGGCCATTGTATAACGAAAAGGATAAAAAATCTGAAGAGTTAGATAAACAAGAAAGGGTTTTAATGCGAAATTATAAAAAAAACAAGGAAACTCTTTCTAATAAGGACTTAGAAGCAATGTCCGATAAACTAATGGAAATAGAATTAACCGCTACAAAATTAGATGCCGATTACTATCAGAAATTTAAAAAAGTATTGCCAATAAATAAATTATTAGAGCTTTCTGAAGCCGAACGACAATTTAAACACGAACTATTAAAACAGCTAAAAGGTTGTAATGTGGCAAAAGAATAACTAATTTTATCATATTTTTTATCACAAATTGTCCGATTAAAAAATATTTATTATCTTGAAATACATATTGCATCTACATTTAAAACATTATTTCACCCCTACGGGGTTATATTTTATGTCGGTTTGTTTTTTCTATAAACATTACATCCCTTCGGGATTAACTCCAAAGGAGTGAAATGATTGTAAAAAGCATAAACCATAAAAATAAGAACTCCGAAGGAGTGATATTTTTTAATCGTACACTAATGATTTTTTATAATAAACTGCTGAAATATTTTTATGTGTAAAACTATTATTCTGCATTTTGTTTTATTTTTAATTTCGTTTTCAATTTTCGCTCAAGATGATTATTTTGCCGATAAAACATTACGATACGATAATTATATTTATAAAGAAAGCATTAAAACACCATTAATTTACCGTGAAGGTTTTGAGTTATCTTATCCGTTTGTTGAACTAAATAAAACAGATACCATTACATTTACCTTCGACGATATTTCTGATAATATTGAAAATTACAGTTATACTTTTATTCATTGTAATAGCAATTGGCAACCATCAAATTTATCTGAAAATGAGTTTATTGAAGGGTTTTACGAAAATTCTGTAACAAAATACAGTCAATCTTTTAATACTTTTTGTAATTATATTCATTATAAAATTTCGTTACCAAACGAAAATATTAAACTTAAAATTTCTGGAAATTATTTGTTACTTGTGTATGAAAATAACGACAAAGAAAATCCTATTCTTACACGTAGATTTTTTGTTGTAGAAACTAAAACAGAAATAATTGCAAAAGTTAAACAGGCAACACAAATTGATTTGATGAAAAGTTATCAAGAAGTTGATTTTACTTTAAAAAATGCTTTTACATGCAACGATCCATTTAAAGATATTAAAGTTGTAATTAGTCAGAATGGTCGTTTTGATAATGCAATTGATAATTTAAAACCTATTTTTATAAAAGATAACGAATTGATATACAATTACGAAGATGGAAACATTTTTCCAGGTGGAAGTGAGTTTAGAAATTTCGACGCAAAAAGTGTAAAATATCAAACCGAAAATGTTAAAAGTATTGAATACGAAAAACCTTATTACCACTTTTATTTAAATGCTGATGAAAAGCGAACTTTTAAAGTTTATTTTCAATCGCAAGATATTAATGGGAAGTTTCTGATAAAAAATTCAATGGGTAGAGATAGTGAGTTAGAAGCCGATTATTTGTATGTTAGTTTTTCGTTGCCATACGAAGCTCCATTAATTGATGGAAACATTTATGTTTTTGGAGCATTAAGCGATTGGCGTTGCCGAAAAGTTAATATGATGAAATATAATTACGAAAAAAAGGCTTATCAATTAACGCTATTCGTAAAACAAGGCTTTTACGATTACCAATATGCGTTTATGAAAGATGAAACTAATGAGGCAGATGTTGGATTTATTGAAGGTAATCATTATCAAACTGAAAATGATCACTTAATTTTTGTTTATTGGCACGATGTTACATCAAAATACGATAGGCTAGTAGGCTTAAAAGTAATAAATACTGTTAATCAAAAATAATTAAAATTAATGATTTACAGAATAATAATTATTTTAAGTTTTTTGTTTGTTAATTCAGCAATTGCACAATCTGTCGATACTCTTTTCCAAGTTAATAATTTTGGTTACAATCCAGGTAATTTAAAAATGTTTAATTATTTTAACAAAGAGTACAATAAAAACGAGCCTGAACCTTTAGTTGTTGTTTTACATGGATGTAGCCAAAATGCCAATGATGTTGCCGATTTAACTGGTTGGAATAAATTAGCCGATATAAATAATTTTATTGTTTTATACCCTCAGCAAAAATTCTCAAATAATTCTAATCTCTGTTTTAATTGGTTTAAGAGCAAAGATATTGACAAGGGAGAAGGAGAGTGTGAATCAATTTACCAAATGATTAATTATGTAACTGAAAATTATAATGTCGATAAAAATAAAATATTTATAACCGGACTTTCTGCTGGAGCAGCAATGAGTATGGCTTTATTAGCAACTCATCCACAAACATTTTCGGCAGGAGCCATTTTTGCAGGTACTGCTTATAGAATTGCAAATAATCCAGCAACTGCAATGAGTGTAATGTTTGGTAATAGGCATATTTCAAATTTAGAACTTGCTCATAAAGTTGTTATGCAAAATGTAGAATTTAAAGGACATTATCCTAAAATTGTTATTTATCAAGGACAAAACGATCCAGTTGTAAATCGTAAAAATGCAAGTTTTATAATTTCACAATGGTCAACATTATGCAAAATGGATACAATTCCCGATAAAATTGATACAAATTATAAAAATATAAAAGATATTACTCGCTTCGAATATCAAAATGGCGATTCTTTAACGAATATTATTTATTACGAAATTAAAAATTTAGGTCATCGATTATTAGTAAAACCCGGCAAAAATAACGATGAAGGTGGGAAAACTGGTTTGTTTGGATTAGATAAAGGTTTTCATTCAACTTATCAAACTGCTATTGATTTTGGATTAGTAAAATAAATTTTATAATTTTACAAAATTAAAGATATGCAAGAATTTGATTTATTGATTATTAAATTATGAATAGGTTTGTACTAATTATTGTTATTTTTATTGCTGTTATAACATCATGTACAACATATAAAACAAATTCTGGTTCGCGAAACATGAATGTTTCATTTATTTACAATCCAAGTAGTTCGTTGTTACATTCGCAATTTATTGTACATAATGAAACCGACACAACATCTCGAATTTATTTTACAATTAAAAACAAGGAGCTAATGTATGTGCCAAATGGCGAAACATCTCAGGCAATAATTAAATTGCATTATTTCTTATATAATTCTTCTAAATCAATGCTTTTGGTTGATAGTGGTACTTTTTATTATCATTTTAAACAAATGAATACTATTGATATTATTAAATCTTTTGAAGTAAAAACAAAAGATACAGTTTCATATTTTTTAGATGTAACTGTGTTCGATGCAAATCAAAATGCTGGTAATCAGTATTTTTTATCTGTAGATAGAACTAAAAGAATTAATAAAGAAGATGCTTTAATTGTTGATAAAAACAATAATCCATATTTTGAGCCATTACATTCAGACACTGATACTTTTAAAATAGTTTTGCGTAAAAAATTACCATTAAAATGGAATGTTTCGTGGTATCAAAATAAGTTCATGTTACGTCCTGCTCCATATTCATTGGGTAATTTTAATCGGTTTATGCCACCAAAACCAGATAGCACAAGAGTTGTTTGGCTTACCGATACTTCATCTTTTACTTTAAAAAATGATGGGTTTATTCATTTTTATCAAGATACTTTCGAACTTGGTTTTTCAGTTTTTGAATTTTATCAGTCGTTTCCAGAAATTACTACACCATTAAATCTTCTTCAGCCTTTGAGAATGCTTACAACTCAAAAAGAATTTAACGACATGAATATGCTAGCAAATAAAAAAGAATCGGCAGATAAGTTTTGGCTAAATGCTGGCGGAAATGTAAACAGAGCTAGGGAACTTATTCGTGTGTTTTATACTCGAGTTATGTTAGCAAATAAATATTTTACAAGCTATACCGAAGGTTGGAAAACGGACAGGGGGTTAATTTATATCGTTTTTGGTTTGCCTGTAACAATATACAAAGCAGATGGTATTGAGCGATGGATTTATGGAACTTCTCAAAGCAATAAAACTTTAGTGTTTAATTTTATGCGTCAACAAAATCCATTTACAATTAACGATTTTACTTTAGTTCGCGAGGAAATGTATAAAATTTCGTGGACTCAAGCCGTTGATACTTGGCGGAATGGTAGAGTATATTCAGTTGCATATTAAAAAAAGAAATTAGAAGTAAGATGTTTGAAAATAGAAATTAGAAGTTGAAATAAATAGAAAATATTAGAAATTAATTGTAAAAACAGAAATACCTTGTTGTCATGTTGAGTGATTAGCGAAACATCTTTTCTTAAAATGCAATTATGAGAAATAAATAGAAAATAGAAATTAGATTAATTAATAAATGGCATACTTTTACACCTTTAAAGACTAATATCTAATATTTTACCTCTAATGTTTAATACTAATGTTTTTTTAATAAATTAATTTATAATGTCAGAACAAAGCAAAAATTTAATTTACGGAATACGTTCAATTATTGAAGCAATTCGTGCAGGGAAAGAAGTAGAAAAATTATTTTTAAGCAAACAGGCTAATGGTGATTTGTTTAAAGAATTGTTTTCGTTAGCACGCGAAAGCAATATCCCTACTCAATTTGTACCAAACGAAAAATTAAACCGCATTACTTCAAAAGTTCATCAAGGTGCTATTGCATATATTTCCGAGATAAGTTATTATAACATTGAGCAAATTATTCCTACAATTTACGAAAAAGGTGAAATACCTTTAATTTTAATTTTAGATAGTATTACAGATATTCGCAATTTTGGAGCAATTGTACGTACTGCAGAGTGTGCAGGAGTTCATGCAATAGTAATTCCTTTAAAGGGAGCTGCATCAATTAATGCAGATGCTGTAAAAACTTCTGCTGGGGCTTTAAATATTGTGCCTGTTTGTCGCGAAAAGTCAATTAATCAAACTATTACATTTTTAAAACAAAGCGGAATTCAAATAGTTGCTGCAACGGAAAAAGCAAAAATCGCATATTTTAGAACCGATTTATCTGTGCCAACAGCAATAATTATGGGTTCAGAAGATATGGGCGTACAACCTTCTGTATTAGAAAATGCCGATGTTTCAGTAAAAATTCCCTTATTTGGAACTATTGAATCGCTTAATGTTTCTGTTGCTACTGGAATATTGCTTTTTGAAGTAATTAAACAGCGACAACTTTCATAAATCTATTCCTTTATTTTGAGATTTGTTTTGCTTTGGTTCAATATATAAGTTCTCGTTTTTTTGTTGATAATTTTCTGGAACTTGCTTTTGCATTTCATTAATTATTTGTTGTTGATATTTGAACATTTTTTGCATCTGTTTTTCAAAGTTATTAAACATTGAATCGCTACCAAAAAAAATTGTGTCGTTTAATATATTAAATTGATTATTAAACTGGTTATCAAAAAAGAATTTATCGTTAAAAATATCAGGAATTTTTACTGACATAGAATCATTAATATTTTGATTACCATTATTACTCCAGGTCCACGAATATGTGGAATCGTAACGTGTTATATTTCCATTATTATCGTATTCTTTGTTAATACTAATTTGCTCGTCTGGTTGATTTGATTTTTGATTTTGCGAATAAAGAATTTTTGGTAATGTTGTGATAACAAATAACAAAACTATCAGATATATTTTAGTTGAAATTTTCATAATTTTATTTTTAATACAAAAATAAAAAGTAAAAAATCAAATGTCAATAGCTTTAACATTTATTAAAAAAATAATTTAAAATATTAAAATGAAAATTCAAATGCGTTAATTTGTAAAAAATTGAATTAAAAGAGTTGTTAAAAGCTTTAAAATTATCATATCGAATTTATTAAATAAAGACTAAATTATTTATGAAATATCTTTCAAAAACAGTATGGGTATTGTCGCTTGTTAGTTTATGTACCGATGTGGCAAGCGAAATGCTATACCCAATTATGCCAATATATTTAAAAACCATAGGTTTTTCAATAGTTTTAATAGGAGTTTTAGAAGGAATTGCCGAAGCCACTGCCGGATTAAGCAAAGGGTATTTTGGAAAATTATCTGACGCAAAAGGCAAAAGGATGCCTTTTATTCAAATTGGATATGGGCTAAGTGCAATTTCAAAACCATTATTAGCAATTTTTACTTTTCCAATTTGGATATTTTTTGCACGAACACTTGACCGTTTAGGTAAAGGGGTTAGAACAGGTTCGCGCGATGCTATGCTTTCTGATGAAGCAACTCCAGAAACAAAAGGAAGAGTATTTGGTTTCCATCGTTCTATGGATACACTTGGTGCTGCAATTGGACCAATATTGGCTTTAGTGTTTTTATATTATAACCCCGAAGAGTATAAAACTCTTTTTTATATTGCGTTTTTCCCTGGTGTTATTGCTATAATTCTAACATTAGTTGTAAAAGAGAAATCAAATAAAGTGAAAATTCAAAAAAAAGTTTCGTTTTTTTCTTTTTTAAAATATTGGAAAACAAGTAGCCCTTTATATAAGAGAATTGTTATTGGGTTATTATTTTTTACAATCTTTAATAGCTCAGATGTGTTCCTTTTACTTAAAATTAAAGATGCCGGTTTAACTGATACTTGGGTTATTGGAGTTTATATTTTTTACAATTTAATATACGCAATTTTATCTTATCCAATTGGAATATTGGCAGATAAAATTGGATTAAAAACAATTTTTGTTGTTGGCTTAATTTTATTTTCTGTAGTGTATTTTGGATTTGCAATAAATTCTAATTTGTACATATTCTTTTTATTATTTTTTATTTATGGAATTTATGCTGCAGCTACTGAAGGCATAAGTAAAGCATGGATAAGTAATGTAGCGAATAAAAATGAAACTGCTACAGCTATTGGAACTTTTACAGCATTTCAAAGTATTTGCACTATGCTAGCTAGCACAATTGCAGGACTTTTATGGTATAATTTTAGTCCTACAGCAACATTTGTTGTTACTGCTATAACTTCCATTATTACTGCTATTTATTTTGCGTTTTCAGTTAAGCCTAAAATTGCTTAAAATCATATAATTTATGTGTAAAAACTATTACTTTTGCGATTAATCGTTATACAAGATTTTTTTATTTATCGAAATAAAACAAAATGAAAAAAATATTAATAATTGGTGCAGCGGGGCAAATTGGTTCGGAATTAACAATGAAATTCAGAGAAATTTATGGAGGCAAAAATGTTATTGCAGGAGAAATAAAAGACATGCCATCAGGAAAATTAAAAGAATCGGGACCGTTTGAAAAGGTTGATGTTACCGATAGAAATAATATTGCCGAAGTAGTTAAAAAATATAATGTCGATGCTATTGTTAATTTAGCTGCAATATTATCTGCTTGTGGTGAGCAAAATCCACAATTTGCTTGGCATGTAAACATGAATGGTTTTTTAAATGTGCTAGAGGTAGCTCGCGAATTAAAATTAAAAAGAGTTTTTAATCCAAGTTCAATTGCTGCATTTGGACCAACAACACCACGCGAAAATACTCCGCAAGAAACTGTTTTAAAGCCAACATCAATGTATGGTGTTACAAAGGTTGCTGGTGAACTTTTGGCCGATTATTACGTTCAAAAATTTGGATTAGATGTACGTGGCTTACGTTATCCAGGAATTATTAGTAACGAAACTTTGCCTGGTGGTGGAACTACAGATTATGCAGTTGCAATTTTTTACGAAGCAATTAAAAATAAAAAGTACACATGTTTTTTAAAAGAAGACACAATGTTGCCAATGATGTATATGCCTGATTGTATTAAAGCTACAATTGATTTATTTCATGCCGATTACTCGAAATTAAAACATCATTCCGATTTTAATTTAGCTGCTATGAGTTTTACACCAAAAATTCTTGCCGACGAAATAAAAAAACATATTCCCGATTTTACAATTGATTATAATATTGATTATCGACAAGCAATTGCCGATTCGTGGCCAAAAACTATCGATGATAATGTAGCTCGTAGCGAGTGGAATTGGAAACCTGTCTTTGATTTAGCTCTAATGACAAGCGATATGCTAGAAGTTTTGAGCAAGAAACTTAAAATTGGTTGAAAGGTTGATCGGTTTATTTTTTTTGTTTGTGCATGTTGTTAGCGATTTGAGTTTTTCGTTTATAGTTTTTAATTTGTAATTATTAACAGCTAAATGTTTTTAAATTGTTTAATTTCGCCAAAACGATTTTTTCATGTCAATTAGCGTTAAGGGTATAACAAAATACTACGGAAAGCAAAAAGCACTCGATAATGTTTCGTTTGATATATCGAGCGGTGAAATATTTGGTTTTTTAGGCCCAAATGGGGCTGGGAAATCAACAATGATGAAAATTATTACAGGATTTATATCTCCTTCAGCAGGAGATGTATATGTTAATAATTTAGATATACTAAATAACAGTATTGAAGTAAAAAAACAAATTGGTTACTTACCCGAAAATAATCCACTTTACCTTGATATGTACGTTCGTGAATATTTATATTTTGTTTCAAAATTATATAAGTTAAAAAGTAGTGAAGCAAAAAAACGTACAGATGAAATAATTGTTAAAACTGGATTATTGCCCGAACAAAAGAAAAAAATTGGAGCCTTATCAAAAGGTTATAGGCAACGTGTTGGACTTGCTCAAGCATTAATTCATAATCCATCGGTATTAATATTAGATGAACCTACATCTGGTTTAGACCCAAATCAAATTGTTGAAATTAGAAATTTAATTGTTGAGGTAGGAAAAGAAAAAACAGTTTTGCTATCAACTCATATTATGCAAGAAGTTGAAGCAATTTGCAACAGAATTATTATTATTAATAACGGAAAAATTGTTACCGATAGTAGTAAAGAAGATTTACATAAACATTCGATTATTGAAAATGTTCAAACAGTTATTGTTGAATTTAGTACAACTATATCACGCGATGAGCTATTAAAAATAAAAGATGTAAATAAAGTTCATGGGCTTAAACAAAATCAATGGTTAATTGAAGGGAAAGCGAACGTAGATATTCGTCCTGAAATATTCCAATTCGCTGTTAATAATAAACATACAGTACTTTCGATGCAGCAAAAAGAAATGTCGCTAGAGCAAGTTTTTCAAGAGCTTACTAAATAGTCAACCCTTAAAAACCCTTATTTCAAATTTTAATCATTGTACATTTTTATTC
>JAVHRJ010000331.1:0-3212 GCA_036171595.1 Bacteroidales bacterium | reverse complement strand
TTTTCATCGGTAAGAGCATATAACGTTGTTTTAGTTGTTGTTCCAGCTCCATCAACAATTGAAATTGGGATAAATTCTTTTGCGTCTAAGCTTTTTTCAACTGTAAAATAACTGTTATTTGTTTCTGAAGCTGTAACCCATTTTAACTGCACGTTGTTATTATCGCAAGTTGCATCAAACGAAAGCAAATTTATAGGAAGAGGATTTGTTCCCCCAATGCCGTTAGCTAAAGAAAATTTACTAAACGTTGTGAAATTAACTGTTGAATTAATTCCAATTGGAAACCCAAAACCATCATTAATAATTGCTCCACCTAAATCTAACCAAGCACTAGGATTGCCTTTTGCAACTTTTAAAAATGCTGGGTCGGTAACACCGTCATCTGTGCCATAATACAATTGAACAGTAGAATTCGTTAAATTTGCAACACTTTGACGGTCAATCTGCCAATATCTAACTCCAGATACTTTATCTATTGTACCTGGAAGTGCATATCCTAATGAAGTTGCAGAAGAATTAAAAACTTCAGCTGTATATATTACAGAAGTAACATCTGAATGAGTAACCGTTAAAATTACAGGTCTATAAGAAGTACCTTTTCCAATTGGAAAATTCAATACAGAATTTGAAGTATTAGAAGCAAGTTCATAATAAAAAGGTCCACTAATATAACAATTTGAATTTCCTATTGAAGATAAACTACCATTTTTCAATAATAAATAATTGGTAGCACTTGTTTGTAAAATTCCATTAGTTAAAGTTAAAGTTCCAAATATATCAGCAATACCTCCCATTGTATAATCAATAGCAAAACCACTTGAATTATTTAAAACTACATTATTGTATGTAATAGCATCAATACCCGATCCAGCAGATGCAGGAATAATTTGTTGATTAACAGTTCCATTAAATATTAAAGTAGAAGAATTGTTAAACGTTAATGCTCCATAAGGTGTAGCACCTCTAATAATATTACGTTTAATACTCATTGTAGAACTATTATTGAATTTCGCTTCAATTAAGCTTGCTGCATTTGCTATGAAATTCATATCTCTTCCTATTGATAAATTTGATGTGTTATTAAAATCTAGGATTATTTTCATTCCGCCTGTTGAACTTAGAATTAAATCTCTAGAAATTGTAAATACTGAAGGATTAGTCAAAGTTAAAATATTATTAATTACTGTACCTGAACTACTTGTCCAAATCATATCCTGACCAACAAACAAATTAGAATTATCTACGGTTAAGAAAAGTCCACCTGAACCACCTGATCTAGTAAATATTGCATCATTAGATATTGTTAATATACCATTATTACTTATAGTTGTTGTATTTGAAAAATTTGTAGAATTTGTACAAATATATTTCCCGTTTACTGTAAGTGTTGCATTATTTAATGTTAAAGAGGTATTTAAAGTATTTGTAGAGATATTAATTTCTGAACATTGTTGAGTTGAACTAACAACAATAGCATTGTCTTGAATATAAACAACGTTACCAATAGTAGGAATTGTTGCACATGGAGCACCTCCATATGTAATATTAGACCATGTACTAGGTGTATTCCAATTTCCATCGGCACGAGAATAGTAATTTGTTGGATTAACATTATTTACACATAATGTAAATGTTCCTCTGTAGCCTGTTCCTGCATAATTATCAACTGAAATGTAATATGTATTTCCTACTGTTAAAGAAGCATATGCAATTGAAATATCAACTGAAGCACCAGCTTGATTAGCACAAGCTAACTGTGTAGTTCCATCTGAAGCCCAAAGTGCTAAAAAAGGATATTGCATTGTTCCTTCTACACCACCAATTTTTAATTGAATTGTAGTAGATGTATATTGTGCAACAAATTTAAACCATCGATTATAATTTGGGCCATTATTCCAACAAGTTCCTTTATTTTTATCAGATGTTGCAGATAGAGTACTATATTCAGCATTGTTTGAACACCAATTATTTAAATTTGTAATAGATATAGCCCCTTGAAAATAATTATAGTCAGGCTGATCATTTACGCACAATGTAAAACTACCTCTATAGCCTGTTCCTACATAATTATCAACTGAAATATAATAAGTTGCACCAGGTGTTAAACCATAATAATCTGTTTCAATATCGGTTGATGCACCTTGCTGGTTTTGACAATTTAATTGAGTTGTTCCATCGGAAGCCCAAAGTGCTAAAAATGGGTATTGCAATGTGCCTTCTACGCCTCCAGTTTTTAACTGTACTTTAATATATGTTGTTGCAGTGGCTGTAAATTTAAACCATCGATTATAGTTTGGACCATTATTCCAACATGTTCCTTTATTTTTATCGGCTGAAGCATTTAATGTTGAATAAGCTGCATCAGCCGAACATCCATTCATTAAACTTGTTATATCAATCGCTCCTTCATAAAAATTATAATCTACTGCATCACTTAAACATAGTTTAAAACTACCTCTATATCCTGTTCCTGCGTAATTATCAACTGAAATATAATAAGTTGCACCAGGTGTTAAACCATAATAATCTGTTTCAATATCGGTTGATGCACCTTGCTGGTTTTGACAATTTAATTGAGTTGTTCCATCGGAAGCCCAAAGTGCTAAAAATGGGTATTGCAATGTGCCTTCTACGCCTCCAGTTTTTAACTGTACTTTAATATATGTTGTTGCAGTGGCTGTAAATTTAAACCACACATTATAGTTTGGACCATTATTCCAACAGCTTCCAGCTGGCCCATCAGCGGTTGCATTTAATGTTGTGTACGCAGTATTAGCTGAACAAGAATTTAGAAGTGAAGTAATATCTAAAGCATTAATAAAATTATCATTTGCTGGTTGAGATAGTAATCTAGAGACTGAAAAAAAGAAGAATAAAATAAAGTATAATTTTTTCATAATTTTTTATTTATACGCATAAACAACTGTTAATCAATTTTTTAATATTTGCTTATACTTATTTGTCAAAATTAAAAAAGAACAATTTGTTTCTTAACATTTAGACGCAAAAACACCTACAAAGTTGCTTTTACAAGCAGGTATTTTTACCTATTTGACAAAATTAAAGATTTTAATGACAAAAACAAAAAATACATTTTAATTACTTAATTATAAAATGTTTATAGTTAATAAAAATTCAATCACCTTATAATTTCTGCAATTCATCTTGCAAAACAGTCCATTCGTCCATTTTTTTATCAAGATTACTTTTAA
>JAVHRJ010000330.1:0-3214 GCA_036171595.1 Bacteroidales bacterium | reverse complement strand
CCGCATTAGCGGAATCAGCATCTCATAACAACCTAATAATCAGATTCTGAAACAAGTTCAGAATGACGGAGTGATTAGTTTTTAGACGTTTCCTTAAATAAAGAACAACATACAAATACCGGAATTACTTTAGTATTCTTAATGAACAAAAATCGCTAAATATTAGTTTTATTTAGGTAAATTTATTAATTCTTTTGTAAATTTGGTTTTTTAAAATTAATGCATTAAGATTTAATGATATTTTGATAAGGAGAAATAACTACGACTATTATTAAATGACAAAAACAAAAAATGAAATATCGTTTATTGCAAGAACCTATATGGAACTGGCAATTGAAGAGATGAATAAATCTTTAAACGAGCCTCGCGATGATGGAAAAGTACCACCAAAAGTCGGTGCTATAATATTATTTCCAGATGGAAGAATTGAACGAGCTCACCGAGGTGAATTAAGAGAAGGCGAACATGCGGAATTTACATTACTTGAAAAGAAACTTGGTAATCAAAAACTTGATAATTGTATATTGTTTACTACGCTTGAACCTTGTGTTGAAAGAACACCACCCAAAATTGCATGTTGCAAAAGAACTTCAAAAGCAAGGATTAAAACAGTTTATGTTGGCATTGAAGACCCCGACAAAACAGTTGATGGCAAAGGGATTAAACATTTAGAGAAAAATGGCATTAAAGTAATAATGTTTGACCGTGATTTACAAAAAAGAATAGAAACAGAAAATAAAGATTTTATTAAACAATCCAATGACCGTAAGAAGAAATTGATTTATCAACTTGATTTATTTACTGCACTTGAAAAACCTTTGCCAAATTCTGATTTTTCATTATTTTCTGAAATTGCACTAAATAAATTCATTAAAGAAGCTAATCTTAATTTTAAAATTACAAATCCTGATTTTCAGCATTATTTAGTTGACTTAGGAGCATTAGCACTTGATGAAAAATCAAATAAACTTAATGCTACAACCTACGGTGTTCTACTATTTGGAAAAAATCCAAGATTGAAATTTAAGCAAGCTGCATTAATGGCGTCTGTAACTTATAATAACAATAAAATTGAACCTAAAACATTTGACCAACCTTTAGTTTTAATTCCTGACTTAGTTGAAGAATGGTTAAACAAAGTATTGCCATTGTCAAAAGATACTTCTTCTTTTAAAAGAAAAGAGATTCCCGACTTTCCTATTGATGTTCTCCGCGAAGCTGTAATTAATGCACTCGTTCATCGCGATTATTCTATAAATGGAGCAAAATCAACAATTGAAATTGATAATGATAAAATTATAGTAAAAAGCCCTGGTGCTCCAATGCCTTCAATTTCTTTGGAACAATTAAATACTTTTAAAGCTCCGTCCATTAGTCGAAATCCAACTATTACTTATGTTTTCAGCTTAATGGACTATGTGGAAGAAAAAGGATTTGGTATGAGGTCGCTTAAATCATTAAATGAAAAATATGGTTTGCCATTACCTGAATATACATATAATGATCCTTTTTTAAATCTTACTTTTCCAAGAAACATGGAGGCATTGAAAAAAGTCTCTGGTCATTTGGGAATTAACAAACTAAATAATGAAGAATTAAAAGGATATGAATTTATTAAATTGAAAGTAACCCTTTCTCGAAAAGAATTCGAACAACAATTTGGGTTTAATCAAAAGAAAGCAGAAAGATTATTGACTAAAATGGTTAAAGAAGGTATTATTATGCGAAAAGGTTCTGGTCCTGAAACTTATTATGAGATCATCGCGACATAAATCACGACATTGTGTCGCGATAATAAATTTATAAATAAATTTTATCGCGTATCCCGACAATTTTTTTTAATTGAATTACATTAATTTGCTTTATTATTTTTTAGTTTTGTTTCATGGTTTAAAAAAGTATAACTTTGTTAAGTTTTTCAGTGATTTTTAACAATTTATAATATGGATAATTATCAAAGGCTCTTTAACGAAATAAGACCAGTAAAAATAAAAAAAGGAATTATTAACCCTAATGAGGTAGATTTTAATAATTTGGTTAATTCAGAATGGATGAAAAATCAATTTAAGGGAATGGATGCTTATAAACAAAAAAATTATAATAATGCGATTTCATTTATCGATAAAGCAATCCAAGAAAATCCTCAAAATTCGTTCTTATATAATTTAAGAGCAAGTTATAAAGAAGATTTAGGCGATTTTAACGGAGCAATTGAAGATTTTAAAAAAGCCCTTTACATTTCAGGTAATGATTGGTATGCTACATATAATCAAATTGCGATTAATTATTTGAATTTAAAAGATTTTCAAAACTCATTAAAAGCTTTTGATATTGCTATTGAGTTAAAAATAAATATTCAGGAGGAAGGAAATGATGAAAAAGTAATACCGAATAACTTATATGGAGTAGTAATGAAAATTGATTATGAAAGAATGTATACCAATAGAGCTAATGTAAAATTAAGTTTAGAAGATTTTGGTGGTTGTGATGAAGATTGTCGAAAAGCTATTGAAATAAATCCAGATTATACTAACTCATATGTTATTTTTGGACTTTTATGTTTAAGATTTGACCAAAAAGATGGTGCTTATAAAGCATTTAAAACTGCCGAAGATTTAGGGAATAAAATGGTTACAGGTTTAATTAACAAATTCTTTTAATAATAAAGACAAGCATGGATTTACAAAATTTTGATTTACACCGCTTGACAATTCTTTGGCAAGCATCATTAATGAATTTGGAACTTCGACAGTTAATAGAAGCTGAATTACAAAGACGTATTGCGAAAAACAACTTTTACTCTCGGGAATATTTATTTCAGGTTTGTAAATTGGAAAATCACGCAATAACTATTTCTTTTATTCCAACCACTGAATCATTTAATACCTATGGTACACATGTTACTATTGATGTTATATTAGATGACAGCGAAATGGAAGAAATGTTAAAAAATTATTCTACTAAACCACCTATTTATACTAGTGGACAAGTAAGAGCTAAAACTTTAGTGACCGAAAAATTATCACAAGAAAAAATTGATCGTTTAACAAGTTTCGGTTTTCATACTAAAGAAATACTTGTTGCTTTTTAATTAGACAAAGGTAAGCATTACTCAACCAATAAAATCAATCCTTTTCGAAGTTTCGGGGAACTGTCATTAACCCCAATTGATTTATTTTGACGTTATTTGATTTTTTCTTATTTTTGTTCAAAT
>JAVHRJ010000329.1:0-45964 GCA_036171595.1 Bacteroidales bacterium | reverse complement strand
TCTCTATTTTAGAAAAGATGTTTCGCTAATCACTCAACATGACAACAATTTATTTTTGTTTTCTATTTCAATGTTTTTCTCTTTGTTTTTTATTTCAATATATTTCTACTTGTTTCTGTTTTTCAATGTCTTTCTCTATTTTAGAAAAGATGTTTCGCTAATCACTCAACATGACAACAATTTATTTTTGTTTAATATTTCAATGTATTTCTTTTGTTTTTTCTTCCCAGTATTTATTTATATACTTAATTATTAGATTATTATCTATTTCATTCATGCAACGAAAATGTTTTTTAGGACATTTATTAAATCCAATTTTTGAGCATGGACGACATTTTAAATTTTTAACCTCAACAATTTCAGAAAGATTATTTTTAACATAAGGATACATGCCAAATTCAGGAACTGTATTACCCCATAACGAAATAATTGGTTTTTGGAAAGCTGATGCAATATGCATTAGTCCAGTATCATTTGTTATAATAACGTTCGCTTGTTTAACTAGTGATGCCGATTGATTAATGTTAAATTTTCCGCAACCATTATAAATGTTTTTCAATTTACAGTCAGATGTTATTTGTTCTGCTTCTTCAATATCTTCTTTACCACCCAGCAAAACAACGGGAAAATCAATTTTATTAATTATTTCGATGATTTTATTTGTTGGAAATTTTTTTGTAAAATGTTTTGCTCCAATTACAAATCCAATATATCCCGATTTAATATTTTCGGGTAAAATATTTAAATCAATTTCGTCCGATATTGGAATAAAATAATCGAGCCCTTTGTTATCGTTTTTAACATCGAATATTTTGACAGTTTCTAAATATCTGTCAACAATGTGCACATCGGGAAGTTTATTTATTTTGAAATTCACTAACAACCATTTTTCGATATTTAATTTGTTAAACTTAAAACATAATATTCCAATTCTGCTTTTTATTCGCTTAGTTCGCAAGTTGTTATGAAGGTCAATTATATAGTCGTATCTTTCTTCTTTAATTTCTGCAATGGTTTCCGAAAAAATTTCTTTTAGCGTTAAAACTTTATTGATATTTGGATTTGATGTTAAAATTGATGAAAAGGCAGGTTTGGTTAAAAAGTGAATTTCGGCGCCATCAACTTGTTGTTTTAAGCAACGAATAACTGGCGTAGTTAAAACAATATCGCCAATAGAGCTAAAACGTATTATTAAAAATTTAACTTTAGTCATAAAAATTCCACGAAATTCCAAATTTTATTATTCTTGGCGATTGAGGGTAATGTGGTGTAGTAAAATAATTTGCAGTCATTAACGAATAATTAACGTGCTCCATTTTTATAAAAATTCTTGCACGTTTCCATTTAAAATTTAAGAATACATCGATATAAGGATAACCTCCAGTTTTTCGTTCGTTTTGCAGAGCAAATTGACTTGTTGCAGGAACATATTCGGGTGCAAAATATTTCGAAAAATAAAAAACTTCGGTGCCAAACTGAACGTTTAAAACTTTTTTAAATATTAAAAACTGGTAAAAAAATGAATGTACACCTACAAACATTGGTAGCGGCAAAATGCTGTCGTTTGATGATTGTTGAAATACAGCACGGTTATTAAAATGGAAATGACCAAGTTTGAAATTTTTATACAAAATTGCCGACATTATTTTTATAGTGTGATTTTGTTGCTTTGGCAATAACAATGTGTCAAAATAAACATAGTTTTTTACGGTATAAAAACTTGCCTCAAAGCCAGCATTGTAAAACTTGTCGTTAAATAACAACTTTGAAAAAGAATTGTTAGTGTTTAAAAAATAATTAGTCCATTTAAAATTATTTGAATAATAATGTTTTTCGTAATAATCAACGTTTTTTGTTGAATAACCCAAACTCATAACAAACTGCAACGAATCTCTATAATGTTTATATCCATAACTAATTTTGCCATCTATTTTATTATTTCCTTTTAAATAACCATTCAACCAGTGTTCGGCTGTAAAATATCCGTTAAATCTTTTTCCTTTTGTTTTATAAATAGATGCTTGAATACCGTAACTATTTAAAAGAGTGTCCGAGTAATAGTAATAGTAACTACGTTGGTCGTAATTTACGCCTAATAAGAAAGCTGTTTTTAGTATGTTATTTTCGGTTAAAACCATCGATAAGTTTTGAAAAAGTGTTTCTGATTGGGTTGAGTCTTTTGTTGCTGTACTATCAATATAAATGCTCGAATAATAGCTATAAGGTATGTCGGAATATAGCTTTTTAAACCATTGATAACGCGTTGTTGAATGAATTTCGAATATGCTGTTGTATTTAATATGTGCCGTATCCGACGAATCGGTTTTTCCTGTTAACGAAATTATTTGATGTAAAAAACCTTCGCGAAAAACAATTGTATTTTTGGCCGTACTTAGTCTTACATTTATGTTTTCGGGACTATAAAGCGAATCAATAATATAACTGTCGTTCTGAATGCCACCATTTTCAGTTAATCTAAATTTTTCTACATTAAAATATGCTTGAAGTTTATATTTATTTCTTAAATAATTTGTCGAAAATCGAAAACTGTTATTTCTATTCTCTTGTTTTAAATAATAACCAGTTGAGTTGTGCCCGTTTGCCCTAAAACTAAAATTCAAATATCGATTTACGTTTTGTGTGTGCAAAATGTTAATGTATTGTTCGCCTTTATCTTTTGATGTTCCGGCAGCAAAATTAATTCTTGTATATGGTCTATGAGTATTATAAAAAATGTGTCTGTCGGGTGTATAATAAAATTTTAACGAGTTGTAAAAGAGTGGATATTCGTCATTATTATTAGAGTATGTTAAAGGAAAAGTTGCCGAACCGCTATTACCAAGGTTGGCTATAAAATTATTTCGAAGTGGTAAATAATTTTGGTAGTTTGTAATTTGAGTATCTACTTGTTCTTGTTGAAAACCGCTCCATATATTTTTGAACGACCATAATTTTATTATTTTAGAGCTATCTGATTGTGAGGTGCTATCGGCAGTTTGAGCCTTTAGCGACTCACTTAAAACAGTAAATATTAAGAAAATAAAAAGTAAATATTTAAAATGCATAAATATATAACAAGTTTATAATTATTAGATTTTTCACTATCTTTCAGAATTACAAAAACATTGCAAAGATACTTAAAAATAAATGTAAGAGTATGAGTAAAAATACTTGTAAAGATTATTTAACCTTAAGCTTTAAACAAGTAGATTCTTTTTATAACTTATCAGTTAATTCCTTAATTAATTCTTCTGTTTTTCTTTTCTTTATTTCAGAAGATTCTTGTTGTAAATATTCCATTCCCGAAAGAGTGTTTCCTTGTTTTCTATTCTGTCTTGGTTCAACGCTCTCGATTAGAATTGATTCTAAAGTATCTGCTAAAGTTTGAATATCTACGTTTTCAAATTTTTTACGGTCAAATAAATGCCCTTTGTCGTTAACTGAATAAAAGCCGAACCAAGAAAATCTGTCCCACCTGCCGCTTAACCTATCAGAAGTGTGTTGTTTTAATCGTTGTCCAAGAGTTTGTTCTATCGCTTGACCTACATAAATTATTTCTCTGCTATCGTAAAGTAAATATATTCCTCTTTGATCTTTAAAATTAACCTCTGTTGCACCAACTTGTTGAATGCCTAATAAATCGGGGTTCGTTTTCCAATGTACTAGATTTCTATTCCAATAAATACCAAAAGCATTTATGATTTTAATACGTTCTTTTGTGATTTTTTCTTTTGCTTCAGGTTTCTTTTCAATTTCTTCATTAATAATTTGAGAAGGGGTATCTAGGAATTTTCGTAAGATATAAATTCCTCTGTCTACTTTAGCAAAAACAGATTTTTCCAATTTATTGTTTATATCGGTTGTAATATTAGCACTTACGGTGTCTTGAGGTGTTGCACCTAAAGATTTTCTATAACCTTTCTCGGCAATTAATTCAGCAATTTCAGTATAATGAAGTGCCTTTTTTTCATCCTCAAAAACTTTTACTATTGCTTCTTTCCACTTTAATTCAACCATGAAATATTTTATTTTTGTTTAAAATTGTATAGTGTTAAATATTCTTACCACCCCATTGCCATTACCACTAATTCGGCAATATCGTAATTGTAAATTTCTTCTTCTTTGTTTTTGTATTTTAAGCCATCGGTAAGCATTGTCATGCAAAACGGACATGCGGTTGCAATTATGTTGGCTTTAGTTTCTAAAGCATCTTCTGTTCTTTCAATAAAAACTTCTTTTGTTCCCTTTTCGGCCTCTTTAAACATTTGTCCGCCACCTGCACCACAACATAATGCAAAACTTTTGTTTCTTTTCATTTCTACTTTTGTTGATGGTATAGCATTAAGAACTGTTCGTGGAGCTTTATATTCGCCATTTGCTCTACCTAAATAGCATGGGTCGTGAAATGTAATTAATTTATTGCTAAATGTATCCGATTTAATTTGTAGTTTGCCACTATCAATAAATGATTGTAGAAATTGTGTATAATGTATTACTTCATATTTTCCACCTAAATCGGGATAATCGTTTTTAAATATGTTATAACAATGTGGACAAATAGTTAATATTTTTTTAACATTATAAGTCGTAAATGTATTAATGTTTGTTAAAGCTTGCATTTGATAAAGCATTTCGTTTCCAGCTCTACGAGCAGGGTCGCCTGTGCATGTTTCTTCTTTGCCAAGTACTGCATAACTAACATTTAAATGATATAATATTTTAGTAAAAGCACGCGAAACTTTTTTATACCTATCGTCGAAAGCACCTGCACAACCAACCCAAAATAAATATTCTGGTTGTTGTCCGTTTGCTATTACATTTGCCATTACTGGAACTTCTATATTCATAATTTAATTTTTTAATAATTTTAATTTAATTGTTCGTCATCCTTCGAGTGCCTCAATATGACTTTGTTTATGCTGGGTTTCTCAGTCATGCTGAGGTTCCTGGTCGTGCTGAGGTTCTCGAAGCATGACATATCATATCTTAAGTCACCCTTCGAGAACCTCGGAGTGACTACTATAAAAATCATAGAAACAGAAAAGTTTAGCATAATGTTATAATGCTAGTTTGTGGTTAAGTCTTTTGCCCAAAGCATTCTATCTTCCGACGAAAATTGCCATGGCGCACCGTTATTTTCTATGTTTGTAAACATTGTATTAAGCATTGCAGGTGCGGCCGATTCTTCCATTACTAAATATCTACGCATAAATATTATCATTTCGGGATGATTAATATTTACAGGACACTCTTGTGCACACGCATTACAGGTTGTACAAGCCCAAATTTCTTCGGTCGAAATATAATCGTTAATAAGTGATTTGTTATCGCTAAAAGCTTTACCTTCTTTTAAAATATGAGGGGCTTTTTCTTTCATTCTGGCTCTTAAATCAATCATTATTTTTCGTGGCGAAAGTTTTTTGCCAGTAATATTTGCAGGACAAGAGGCTGTGCACCTTCCACATTGAGTGCAAGCTAGCGAATCCATATAGTTTTTCCATGTAACATCTTCGCAATCTTTTACGCCAAACCTTTCGATTTCGGCAGGTGGTTCTGAATTTTCGGCAAAAGCTGTTTCGGGATTCATCATTGCTTTTACTTCTTTTGTGATATTGTCCATGTTTGGTAATTTCCCAAGTGGTGTTAAGCGACTAAAAAACACATTTGGTACCGACATAAACACATGAAAATGTTTAGAATATGGCAATACATTCATAAAAATAAAAATTAATGATATATGTGCCCACCAATTTGTTTCGTATCCAAGTTTAATTGTTTCGGAATCGGAAATTGATAAAATGTTAGCAAGATAACTACTTAATGGATAAAAGCTTTGTGCTTCTTCTGGCATAGTTAATGCCGAAAAAGTATTCATTCCAATTAAACTTATCATTAATAATAAAATAAGCGAAAGTGCAATGTTTGCATCTACATGCGATTTATGTTTCATTTCTATACCGCTAAACCTTTTTACATTTAAAATTGTTCTTCGCGAAAGAAAAATTATAATGGCAAAAAAGATTATAAATGCAAACACATCGCCCGAAATAACAAATACTTTATAAATTATTCCTAAAAAAGAAAGCGACTTTTCGTGTCCCGAAAAACCATCAATCATCATTTCTAAGCTACCAAATAAAATTACGCAAAAGCCCCAAAACACTAATGCATGTAAGAATCCAATTAATGGTCGACGTAAAATTTTTGTTTGAAAAATTGCTACATTTAAAGTTACCATTATTCTTTTTCCTAATTGCCTTATTTTAAACGGTTTTGCTAATTTTAGAAATTTGTAAATTTTAAAAAAAGAATACAAAAGCACCCCAAACGAAAGTGCCGACAATACTATAAAAACAATTTGTTTTAGCATAAAATTAATATGTTATTTAACAATGATTAATTACAGAATTTGATTTAAAATTTTATAATAATTTTGTAATATTAATAAAACTTAAAATTATGAGCAAAAAAATTATTTTAACAATAAATCCTGGTTCTACTTCAACAAAAATTGCATTGTTTAATTCGAACGATATTGTGTTTTTAAAAAATATATCGCACTCAATGGAAGATTTGAATAATTATGCTCGTATTAGCGACCAATTTAAATTTAGAAAAGAAATAGTTTTAAAAGAACTTAAAGATGCACATATTGATATTACAACAATTCAGGCTATTGTAGCACGTGGAGGACTGGTAAAGCCAATTCCATCGGGAGTTTATGAGGTTAACGAAAAATTAATTAATGATTTGTCATTAGGAATTCATGGGCAACATGCAAGCAATTTAGGTGGATTAATTGCAGCCGATTTGGTTAAGTTAATGCCTCATGCTAAAGCGTTTATTGCCGATCCTGTTGTTGTTGATGAACTAGATCCAATTGCAAGAATATCTGGGCACCCTGAATTTCAACGAATTTCAATTTTTCATGCACTAAATCAAAAAGCAATTGCTCGAATGCATGCATTGGCTGTTGGAAGAAATTATGAAGATATGAATTTAATTGTTGCACATTTAGGTGGCGGTATAACTGTTGGTGCACATAAAAATGGTCGTGTTGTTGATGTAAATCAAGGACTCGATGGCGATGGCCCATTTTCACCAGAACGTAGCGGAACTTTACCCGTTGGTGATTTAGTAAGATTATGCTTTAGTGGAAAATATACTCGCGACGAAATTTTAAGAATGATTACCGGCAAAGGTGGATATGTTGCGTATTTAGGAACAAATAGTGCATACGAAATTGAACAAAGAATAATTAAAGGCGACGAAAACGCAAAACTTATTCAAGAGGCTATGGCTTATCAGGTTTCAAAAGAAATTGGCGCCATGTGTGCTGTTTTAGAAGGAAAAGTTGATGCGATTTTATTAACTGGCGGATTAGCATTTAATCGTTCTTTTGTAAATTATATAAAAATTAAAGTTGGACATATTGCAACTATTGGCGTCTATCCTGGCGAAGACGAAATGCGTTCTCTTGCTAAAAATGGTTTAATGGTACTGGAGGGAGAGGTAGAACTTAAAAAATACGAGTAACAACAATTTGTTTTGTGTCATTAAACATTAAATAATATTTTATTGTAATTTAGTATATGTATATATTTACACATTTTAAAAAGATTAATTTTTATATAATTTTAAAATGAAAAATGTAATAGATATTCCTGAATGCAAAGAGTGTGCAATATGCTCAAGTTCATTGTTTTCACACTTAAAACCCGAAGAGTTAATAGAGCTAAATATTGATAAAGGTTGTAATTTTCATAAAAGAGGAAATATAATTTATCACGAAGGAAGTAAGGTAAATGGTGTTTATTGTGTTAGCAAGGGTATTGTAAAATTATATAAAACTGGCCTCGAGGGTCGTGAGCAAATTATTCGTTTTGCTCAAAAAGGTGAAATTATTGGTTATCGCTCTTTACTTAGCGATGAGCATGCTTGTCATAGTGCAAAAGTACTTGAAGATTCTATTCTTTGCTATGTGCCAGGTGATGTTTTGTTCGAGTTACTTCGTAAAAACTCAGAATTTGCAATTGCATTATTACAGTTTACTTGCAGAGAACTTGGCGAGGCAAACTCTTTTATAACAGAAATAGCACAAAAAACTGTAAGAGAGCGTCTTGCGGAAGTTCTTTTTATTCTTAAAAGCAATTTTGGTATTGATGCCGATGGTGTATTGCAAATTTCACTTACTCGCGAAGAATTGGCTAATATGATAGGTACTGCTACTGAGTCTGTTATACGTTTATTAAGCGAATTTAAAGACGATAATCTTATTGAAATTAATGGTCGAAAAATAAAACTTTTAAATCAAAAATTACTTAAAAAAACTGCTAATATTTACGATTAATTATTTTGAATACTTTTTTAAAAAATATTGGTAGTTTTTATTTTGATGGGTTTAAAAATATGAGCATTCTGAGTAAAAGATTATGGCTCATTATTTTTATTAAACTGTTTATAATGTTTGCAATTTTGAAAGTTTTTTTCTTTCAAGATTTTTTAAGAAAGAATTTCGATAACAACCAACAACGTAGCGAATATGTAATTAATTCTCTATCAAAAAAATAACATGACTTTTGCCGATATTTCTTTAGTCGATTGGTCGAGAGCACAATTTGCCCTTACGGCTATTTATCACTGGATTTTTGTTCCGCTTACATTAGGGCTTTCATTTATTATGGCAATAATGGAAAGTGCTTACGTTATTACAAAAAATGAAGAGTGGAAAAAAATTACTAAGTTTTGGATGAATTTATTTGCAATAAACTTTGCAATTGGTGCCGCTACTGGAATAATTTTAGAATTTGAATTTGGTACAAACTGGTCTAATTACTCTTGGATTGTTGGCGATATATTCGGTGCACCACTTGCTATTGAAGGAATAATGGCATTTTTTTTAGAGAGCACTTTTATTGCTTTAATGTTTTTTGGATGGAATAAAGTTGGTAAAAAAACTCACTTGCTTTCTACATGGCTAGTAACAATAGGCTCAACTTTATCGTCGTGGTGGATTTTAGTTGCAAATGCTTGGATGAATAATCCTGTTGGTATGCATTTTAATCCCAATAGTGCACGAAGCGAAATGCTTAATTTTTGGGATGTTGCGTTTTCGCCATTTGCTGTGCAAAAATTTTTGCATACTGTTACATCTAGTTATGTTGTTGCAGCATTATTTGTGATTGGTATTAGCGCTTGGTATTTGTTAAAAAAACGACACGAAAATTTTTCAAAAAAAAGTATAGTTATTGGTTCAATATTTGGATTGGTTACTTCGCTTTTGGTTGTTATTACTGGCGATAATTCTACTGTTTTAGTTGCACAAAAACAACCAATTAAATTAGCTGCTCTTGAGGGTGTTTATAAAGGTTCTACTCAAGCACCACTAGTTGCCTTTGGAATTATTGATAATAAATTACCAATAAACGATACTTCATCTCATTTTAAATTTAAAATTGAGTTTCCGGCAATGTTATCAAAATTAGCATTTAAAGATAAAAATGCTTTTGTACCCGGATTATACGATTTAATTTATGGGAATCAGTATCACGAAATAGAACCTGTTTTTAAAAGAATGGAACGTGGAACTATTGCTATGATTGCTTTAAGTAGCTATAAATCGGCAAAAATAAAATCCGATACCGCACAAATGGCTTTATCTTTATTAGACTTTAATGCAAATTATAAAGATTTGGGTTATGCATATATAAATAATCCATTAGATGTAGTTCCTAATGTACCTCTTACATTTTATTCGTTCCATTTTATGGTGGGATTGGGAATGTACTTTATAATTTTATTTTTTACTTTGTTAATATTTGTATGGCGAAAATGGTTGCTAAAAGTAAAATTGTTATTATGGCTAACCCTATTAACAATTCCACTTGGATTTGTTGCAAGCGAACTTGGTTGGATTGTTGCAGAAGTTGGACGACAGCCTTGGGCTATTCAAGATTTACTGCCAGTTTCAAAAGCAACTTCGCATCTTAATTCTTCTACAGTTCAATTAACCTTCATTTTATTCGCTGTTTTATTTACAATTTTATTAGTTGCAGAAATTAAGATTCTATTTAAACAAATTAAAAACGGACCAAAAGAATAAGCATTATGTTTGAAACATTATCATTACAAGCACTTCAGCAATATTGGTGGATAATAATTTCAATATTAGCTGCTTTTTTAGTTTTTTTGTTATTTGTGCAAGGCGGGCAAACATTATTATACCAAATTGCTAAAACTGACGACGAAAAAACGCTGTTAATTAATGCTTTGGGCAGAAAATGGGAGCTTACATTTACAACTTTAGTTACTTTTGGGGGTGCTTTTTTTGCCTCGTTTCCACTTTTTTATTCCACAAGTTTTGGTGGGGCGTATTGGTTGTGGATGCTTATATTATTTGGATTTATTGTTCAGGCCGTTTCATACGAATATAGAAAAAAACCTAAAAATTTTATTGGCTCAAAAATTTATGAATATTTTCAGATTGCAAATGGTTTCTTAGCAACTTTCTTTTTGGGCGTTATTGTTAGTTCATTTTTTACAGGCTCACCATTTGTTATTGATAAATTTAACTTAAGTATGTGGACAACACAATATTATGGGATTGATTTATTGTTTAATTTTCAGAATGTTTTGCTAGGATTTTCTATATTTTTTTTAACAAGAACTACTGGTGCAATGTATTTTCTGAGGCATATTGACGATAAAAATGTTTCAAATAGGTCTTCTAAACAAGTTATTTATAATGGCGTTGCTTTTGTTTTATTATTTGTGGTTTTTTTAACAATGTTATTATTAAAAGAAGGTTTCGCAATTGATGTTAATTCATCAGAAATTGTTGTTGAGAAATATAAATATTTAAATAATTTTATTCAAATGCCTTTTGTTTTGATAATGTTTTTAATAGGTGTATTACTTGTATTATATGGAGTTTTTATGGGTGGAGTTAAAAAATCTGAAAAATCTTTTTGGATTACAATTGCAGGAGTAATACCTGTTGTTTTTTCGCTGTTTATTGTTGCTGCATTTAATAATACATCTTTTTATCCATCAACCTCCGATTTACAATCGTCTTTAACTATAAGTAATTCTTCTTCAAGTAAATATACTTTAACTGCAATGAGCTATGTTTCGTTATTAGTGCCCTTTGTTATTGCTTATATTTGTTATGTGTGGATAGTTTTATCAAAAAATAAAATAAATAAAATTGAACTTGAAGAAACTGGACACGTTTATTAATTATCTTTGATTAAAATTAAAACAAAAAAAATTATGATATCAAAAAAAGTAGAGAAAGAATTAAATAAGCAAATTAACGCCGAATTTTATTCGGCTTATTTGTATTTATCAATGTCAGCATGGTGCCAAGTTAAAAACCTTAAGGGTTGTGCAAATTGGATGCATGTTCAATATCAAGAAGAAACTGCTCACGCACTTAAATTTTACGATTATGTTATTGAACGTGGTGGAATTGTAAGTTTCGATGTAATTAATTCGCCAAAAGTTAGTTATAAAAATATTATTGATATTTTTGCAGAAACTTTAAAACACGAACAGCATGTAACTTCGCTAATTAATAATTTAATGAATGTAGCTATTTCAGAAAAGGATCATGCTGCAACAAATTTTTTGCAATGGTTTGTTAACGAACAGGTTGAAGAAGAGGCAAATGTTTCGGCATTACTTGAGCAATTAAAAATGATTGAAGGAAAAGGTTCTGCTTTATTAATGCTCGACCGTGAAATGCAACAAAGAGTTTTTGTGCCTTTAACACCAATAAAAATTTAAAATTTATTTCTGTTAAATTGATTTTTACTTTATTAAAAAAGCTAATTATTTAAAAATTAATTTGTAGCAAATTGTAAAAATATTAAATTTGTAATTTTTATTTATATTTTTGCAAAATTGTATTAATATAGTATTTTTATCGATTCAAAAAAACTATGCAATCCGAAAATGAAAACTTGTTAAATTTTGTGTTAACCCTTTTTAGGGCTATGCAAAAAGATAATTTAGGATATGTATATAGGGGCAGATTTACTCAAGATATTACCGATAACATACTTGCACTTACCGAAAACAAACTCGAAAAAGAAGAACAATCATCTAAAATAAAAAAACGTGTTTATAGTATTTTAGTAGAGTGCTTACAAAATATTACTAGACATCAAGATGACGCAAAGATTGATTTACCTGATAGTAATGGCTTATTTGTTATTCAAAAACACGACGAAAAATATTTTATTACAACAGGTAATTTGGTGGTAAATGATAATATCGATTATATAAAAAACCTTATCGAAACCATTAATAGTCTCGAAAAAGAAGAGTTAAAAGACTATTATAAAATGGTTTTAGAAGATGGTTCGTTATCGTCAAAAGGCGGTGCAGGTTTAGGACTTATTGATATGGCCAGAAAATCTGGAAATAAATTACTTTATCAATTTAGACCTGTAGATAATAACACTTCGTTTTTTTATTTACACACTATTCCATCATTAGAGGGCGTAAATATGAATTCGGAAAGTAAAAATGAAAGTTTAAATAATATTATTGATATTCATAATACCCTTAACAGCGAAAACATACTTTTAGTTTCTAATGGTCCATTTAATCAAGAAAGTCTTATGATTTTACTTGGTTCATTAGAGGGCCAAATGACTGGTACCGCAAGTCATAAAAAAAAGGTTTTTTATATTGTTGTTGAAATGTTGCAAAATATTGTAAAACATGGGTTTAATGCCGATAATAATTCTCAAGGTATGCCAGGTATTTTTATTATTGGTGAACATTTAGGACATTACACTATTACTACCGGTAATTATGTCGATTCAAAAAAATGCGAATCACTTAAAAATAGAATTGAAAATGTAAATAATCTTTCAAAAGAAAAACTTGACGAATATTTTAATAAATGTTTATTTGATTTTGAAATAGATAGTTCTAAAAAATCAGGATTAGGAATTATTGATTTACGCATTAAAAGCGGTAACTCCGTTTCGTACAGTTTTGATAAGATTTCTGAATCAGCATGTTTTTTTTCGATGCAAACTAAAATAAATAAAGAATAGCATGCTCGAAAAACTTATTATAGAGTCAACCGAAGATACTCCTAAAGTTATTTTCGACATTGAAAATAACATTTTTCTAATTTCTGAACGCTCACTTCCCGAAAATGCTATTGGTTTTTACGAACCTATTTTAAATTGGCTTCACCAATATGCAAATAGTCCTCTCGAATTAACTGTATTTGATTTTAAATTAGAATATTTTAATACAGCTTCAGCAAAACAAATTGCAAAATTATTACTCATTCTTGAAAATATTGGCAAAAAAAATAATGTTGTAATAAATTGGTTCTATAAAAAAGAAGATTCAGATATGCTTTCGTCTGGTACTCGTTTTTCTAAATTAATTGATTTGAGTTTTAATTTTGCCGAATGTTAATGCGTTTGAAATAGTTTTACTCTATTGGTTTAATCATTGAATTTAATCCATCTGTGTTCCATGTTTCAAATGCTCCTTTTTTATTTACAAAAATAAAATAAGCCTCAATTTCTTTGTGATTTTGCACAAATTTTTTACCATTTTCTAAACCCATAACCATAATAGCAGTTGCAATAGCATCGGCATAAGCACAGTTTTGTGTTATTACTGTAACGCTAAGTAAATTACTATGTGTAGCCATGCCTGTTTTTGGATTTATTTCGTGCGAATATTTTATCCCATTTTCTTCAATAAATTTTCGATAGCTTCCGCTTGTATTTATTGAATTATTTGTAATTGAAACAACTGTTTGCAATTCATGATCAATATTTAAATTTTCAGATATAGGCTTATCTATTCCAACATTCCAGGCTGTTCCCTTATCGTTTAATCCTTTTACTTTTACTTCGCCTCCAATTTCAACCATGTAATCTGTTACTCCTTTTGAAAGCAAAAAGTCTGAAATTACTTCTACCGTATAACCTTGTGCTATTGCATTTGGGTCGATCAGTATTTTTGGGTTAGATTTTATTAATTTATGATTTTCAAGTTTTATTTTATCAAATCCAACTAAATTTTTAAGTTGTATGATTTTTTTTGAATCAAGTTCTTTGTGCTCATCTGGGGCAAATCCCCATGCTTTAACTAAAGGACCAACAGTAATATCAAACATTCCATTGCTAATTTTGTAAACAGAATCGGCCATTGCAAAAACATCTTCAAAATATTTATCAGTAATTACAGTCGTGTCATTATTGTTAATTCTCGAAACTATTGAAGATTTGTTATAAATTGAAAGTGACATTTCTATTCCAATTAGTATTTTTGTAACGTCAGCTATTTTTATACTGTCGCCATTAATTTTATATTTAATATGGTAAGTGCTTCCTTGAGTATTGCCTTCAATATATCCATACTGGCCAGATAACGCAACAACGGTATCCTTATTAGTTGTTTTATTTTCGGTCGAATTATTTGAACAAGCAAAACAAATAGTTGTGAACATTAATAATATAATGGTGTTTTTCATCTAGTATAATTTTTAAAATAATGAATCTATTAATTTATCATTAACAATGTTCGGTAAAGTTACTTTTAAATTGGGTTCATTTTTCATAGCAAGTTTTATTGCTGAAATAGCACCTTTATTTCGAGCCCAACTTCGTCGCGAAATGCCATTATTAACGTCCCAAAACAACATTTTTTTTATGCGATTATTGGCTTCATCCGAGCCATCTATTACCATTCCGAATCCACCATTTATAACTTCACCCCAACCAACACCACCTCCATTATGTATTGAAACCCAAGTGGCACCACGAAATGAGTCGCCAATTACATTTTGAATAGCCATATCGGCAGTAAATTGTGAACCATCGTAAATGTTTGAGGTTTCGCGATACGGAGAATCTGTGCCTGATACATCGTGATGATCGCGTCCAAGTACAATAGGTGCAGAAATTTTTCCTTCTTTTATTGCTTTATTAAATGCTTTTGCAATTTCAATTCGACCTTCGGCATTTGCATATAATATTCGAGCTTGTGAACCAACAACAAGTTTGTTTTTCTTGGCTTCGTTTATCCATTTTATATTATCGAACATTTGTTGTTTTATTTCGTTCGGAGCAATTGCACTTAATTTTTCTAAAACATTTGCTGCTAGTTCATCAGTGTAATCTAAATCTTCGGGTTTAGATGATGTACAAACCCAGCGAAATGGTCCAAATCCATAATCGAAACACATTGGTCCCATAATATCTTGAACATAAGAAGGATAAATAAAGCCACCATCTTGTTTTAATATATTTGCTTTTGCACGGCTTGCTTCTAAAAGAAATGCGTTTCCATAATCGAAAAAATACATGCCTTTTGAACTTAATGAATTTATTGCATTAACTTGTCTGCGAAGCGATTCATATACTTTTTCTTTAAATTTTTCTGGTTGCTTCGACATCATTTCGTTAGATTCTTCAAAAGTTAAACCAACAGGATAATAACCTCCAGCAAATGGATTATGCAATGAAGTTTGATCGCTTCCAATATCAACTTTAACGTTTTCTTTTACAAGCTTTTCCCACAATTCAACAATGTTTCCATGATATGCAATAGAAACAGCTTCTTTGTTTTTTTTAGCAATATTTATTCTAGCAATAAGTTTATTTAAATCGTAGAAAACTTCATCAACCCAACCTTGAGAATGACGTGTATGTATAGCTTTTTCGTTAACTTCTGCAATTACTCCAATTGCTCCTGCAATAACTGCTGCTTTTGGTTGAGCACCAGACATTCCACCTAATCCACTCGAAATAAACAATTTACCTGCTAGTCCATTGTTGTTTTTTGAAATTAATCTGCCAGCATTTAATAGCGTAATAGTTGTTCCATGTACAATTCCTTGTGGACCAATATACATAAATGAACCAGCTGTCATTTGACCATATTGAGAAACACCTAAAGCATTAAATTTTTCGTAATCGTCTTTTTTAGAATAATTTGGAATAACCATACCATTTGTAATAACTACTCGTGGAGCCTCTTTATGCGAAGGGAATAAACCCATTGGGTGTCCAGAATACATAATTAAAGTTTGCTCATCTGTCATTTCGCTTAAATACTTCATCGTTAAAAGGTACTGTGCCCAATTTTGAAAAACAGCACCATTGCCTCCGTATGTAATAAGTTCGTTAGGGTGTTGAGCAACGGTTTCGTCTAAATTATTACTAATCATTAGCATTATTGCAGCTGCTTGTTTTGATTTATGTGGAAATGCAGTTATACTACGAGCATAAATTTTGTAATCTGGACGAAAACGGTACATGTAAATTCTACCATATTGGTTTAATTCTTTTAAAAATTCTTTTGCTAATATTTTATGTTGCGATTCAGGAAAATATCTAAGTGCATTTTTTAAAGCAAGATGTTTTTCATCATTTGTTAATATATCCTTTCTCTTTGGGGCATGATTTATGTTTTTATCAAAAGGTTTTAAATTTGGTAACTCTTTTGGAATTCCTTGTTTTATAGAATTTTGAAAATCTTTATTGGTCATAATAATTTTAAGTTTTATTTTGTAAAATTAAATTAATGATTTTATAAATTTACTGATTGAAATTAATAATTGAAATTAATTTGAAAAACAATATATGTTATACAACATGTTTATTTTTGTTTGGTATATTAATTGGAGTTCTTACTTTTGAAAAATGTTTTATTAAAATAATTTTTAAAAAAATAAGTAATATGAAAAAGAGTTTAATGTTAATCGCAGGCATGTTCTTTTTATTAAGTACAGCAATGTTTGCACAGAATCAATATATTGGTTCTGCAAAGTGTAAAATGTGTCATAATTCACCAGCAAAAGGAGACCAATTTAAAAAATGGTCAGATTCTAAACATTCAAAAGCAATGGCTGCACTAAAAGGTGCTGATGCTACAAACGCAAAATGTTTAAAATGTCATGCTCCTGTTGCTGCTTTTAAAACTGAAGGCGTAACTTGCGAAGCTTGTCATGGTGCTGGAAGCAACTACAAAAGCCCAACAATTATGAAGGATTTAGCTCAAGCAAAAGCAAAAGGATTAATAATTCCTACTGAAAAAGATTGTTTAACTTGTCATGCAAAAGGTTTAGGTAATCCAAACGAAAAAGATTTTAATTTTGCTTCTTATTCAGCAAAAATTGCTCATAAAATGCCTAAATAATTTTAAATAAATAAATTAAAAGGCTACCCTAAAAGGTAGCCTTTTTTTGTTTTTAAAAAACCATGAAAAAGAAGATTTATAATTTAACAACTGAATATATTGAATTAATAAAACTATTAAAACTAATGCATGTTTGCAATAGCGGTGGAGATGCAAAACAAATTGTTGAAAGAGGTTTAGTAAAAGTAAATGGCTTAACAGAATATAGAAAAAGAGCTAAAATAATTAGAGGGAATATTATTTTAGTTTCTGAATTAAAATATGAAATAGCGATTCAGTAAAGGCTAATTTATTAAAAGTTTAAATCCCTTACCATGTACATTTATAATTTCTATTGAACTGTCGTCTTTTAGTAGTTTACGTAATTTTGTAATATAAACATCCATACTTCTGGCATTAAAATATGTATCATCTAACCAAATCTTTTTAAGAGCGTAATTGCGGTCTAATACACCGTTAGAATGTTGGCAAAGCAAAAGTAACAAGTCCGATTCTTTTGTTGTTAGTTTATTTTCTTTTGACCCAATTTGCAAGGTCTGTTTATTCGATTCAAAAGTATATTTGCCTAATTTATAAGTTTTTTGATCTTGATTTACAGTGCCTTTTGTTCGTCTAAGAACAGCCTCTATTCTAAATAAAAGCTCTTCCATGCTAAAGGGTTTGGTCATATAATCGTCGGCACCAATTTTAAATCCCTCTACAATGTCTTCTTTAAGAGCTTTTGCTGTTAAAAATATAATTGGAACTTCGGTATTTAGTAGTCTAATATCTTGTGCTAATTCAAATCCGTCTTTTATTGGCATCATTACATCTAAAATGCAAATATCATAAGAGTTGCTTTTAAAACCTTTTAAGGCTACCTCTCCATTTTGATATAAATCTGTATCATAGCCTTTTGCGTTTAAATATTCTTTAAGCAGAAGACCTAAGTTTTGGTCGTCTTCGGCAAACATTACTTTAGCTTTGGTATCTTTCATAAATTTTGATGTTTATATGGTAAATATATAATAAATTCAGAACCTTTATTTAATTCGCTTTCAACTTTAATAAAGCCACCGTGAGCTTCGCAAATAAGTTTAACGTAGCTTAAACCTAAACCAAAGCCCTTAACATTATGAACATTTCCTGTGTGTACCCTGTAAAATTTCTCGAAAATTCTTTTTTGATCATCGTTACTTATTCCAAGGCCATTATCTTTTACAGTTATGGTTATTCCTTTTTTTGAATCTTTAGTTATTATAGAAATTTTTGGTTCTTTATTACAATATTTTATAGCATTTTCTAACAAATTTAATAATACCGTAGAAAGGTGCACTTCATCACCCTCAATAGTATAGTTTGTTGCCTCTAAATTAGTTGATAATGAACCTCCACGTTTTTTAATTTGAATATCAAAGTTATTACAAATTCCTAATATCAAGTAATGAATATTAATACTTTCGATTCTAAATTTAAAATTTCCTTGTTCAAAAATTGCCATTTGTAATACTTTTTCAACTTGATAGCCTAATCGTTTACTTTCTTCTTCAATTATTATGGCAATATTATCTAAGCTTTTAAAGTCTTTATCAACAGATTTATCTTTAAGCATTTGCGATGCAAGTGAAATTGTAGAAATTGGAGTTTTAAGTTCGTGAGTCATGTTATTTATAAAATCATTTTTCATTTCTGATAATTTTTTTTGTTTTAGAATAATAAAAAGAGTCAGAGAGTATGAAAAAATTACAATTAAAATAAGCAAAATGCTCGATGAGCCCATATAACCTAACGAACTAACAATAAAATTGTCTTTTTTTGGAAAATATAATAACAAATAGTTTGGAGTTGAAAATAAATCGTTTGGAAATAACTGAGTTTTATATATTCCGTTAAAATCAGATTTATAATTACTGCTAGAGTAGGCTATTTTTCCTTCATCATTTTTAATTGCAAACTCATATGAAATGTCAATACCTTGATTTTTAAGTTCTGCTTCTATTATTGCATTTAATATTGTTTTATCAATTCTTTTGGTTATGTCTTCGTTAAAATTTAGAAGTTTGTTTACAATCTTTTCTACAAATAAAGTTTTATTGCTCATTTTGTTTTTTAACTCTTTTCCAATATCAATTTGAGTTATTTCGTTACAAAAATTATTTGGTTTACACTTTGAAATAATTTTATTGAAAAGCACAGAATCGCCATTTAAAACAGTAATTTTAGTGTTTGAATGTTTGTTTTTAGAGTTATTAAATAAAACAGATTGACGAGAAACTGAAATTCTGTTTTTTGCAGAATCAATTAGCATTGAGTTATTATATAGCTCTGGTAAATTTTGCGAGCCATTATTTAACGAAAACATTTCGTTTGAAATTTCTACTATTGTTTCTTTAGATTCGGCTCGTTTACAAATTTCGGTAAGTGCTTGCGTAACTTGTTGGCTAAAATGATCTTCTTTTACTTTATAGGCGTTTTTTAACCAATAACCCTGTAAAATAACTAATGCAATAAGTGCAAAAGTCATTATAATTATTAATATCCAAATTAAACGTTTTGGCATAGGCACAAAGATACATTCATAATTAAACTGTAAGCAACTTGATTAACACTCTTTAACATCACTTAAAACTCGTTAACTTAATTATGTCGTAATTTTGAACTGTTAAATTAGTAAATAGTTTTCAATAGGTTATGTTTTAGGTTTAGAAAAGGAAGAACTTACGTTCTTCCTTTTTTATTAATGAAATTTTTAAAATTGATTAAATATATTGGCTATAAGGCTATTGTAAACGATTGAATGCTAATCTTGTTAATCTAAAAAATATGTTATTCAGTTAATAATTGATATAAAATATCATTAATTAAGACATTCTCTTTTTTAGAATTTAGTTTTAATTCAGTAACTAAAAGAAACAATTTCGATTTAATTTTTTTAATAAATTCGTTTGTGTTAATTGTTATTTGTTCATTACTCGAAATAATAAACAAATAATCGATTTTTTTATAAACATCAAACAAATTAATATTATTACTTTTATTTGAAACCAAAAAATAAGTTATTTCGTTTTGTGAATTGTTATTCGAAAATGAATTAAACGAAACCCCTTTAATTTCCTTATTCTCAATTGATTTGGACAAGCTTAAATTAACATCAAATATTTTATTTAATTCTATTGATATGGACAATATTTTTTCTGAAGATGAAATACCAAAAACAACAAATGGAATATCAAATTTAGTTTCTAATATTATATTTGTTTTTTTTAAAGCCATATTATTTTGTATAAAGTTATTGTTAAAATAAATAAAACAATTAGTAAAAATAACAAAAATATTCGTTAATAATTAATTAGTTAAATGTTATATAATGAAAAAACTAATTGTTTTTTAATTTTTGAATTGCAATTTTAGATGCTTGTTGCTCTGCGTTTTTTTTGCATTCAGCCTTTCCAGAACTAATTTCTTTGCCGTCAATAATTAACTTAGCGAGATATATTTTACCTGATTTAGTATTCGAAACCTCTTCAATACAAATAAATTCAAATTCTTTTTTGTTTTTTTGAGTCCAATCAATTACCTGTCCTTTATAGTTAGTATCGATTTCATAAAGTTTTTTTAAATTAATGTGTGGGATAATAAGTTGATTTATTATAAAGTTTTTCGTTTTGTTATAACCTTTATCAATAAAAACCGCTCCTATTAATGCTTCTAAAGCATTTCCTAAAAGTGAAGGCGACATTCCGGATTTGTCAACTTGGGCTTTAATGTATTTGTTGAGTTCAATTTTAGCTGCAATTTCGTTAAGTGATTGTCTGTTAACAATTCTTGAACGTAAACTTGTTAAAAATCCTTCGTTTTCGCTAGGGTAATTTTCAAACAAATAATCAGCAACAGTAGCGTCTAGTATTGAATCGCCAAGAAATTCTAATCTTTCGTTATTTACAGAAAAACCTTTACCGTGATATATCGAGGCCGATTTATGAGTAAAAGCTAAATCGTAAATTTCAATGTTTTGAGGTTTAAAGTTTGTTGTTTTTTTGATAAAATAATAAAACCTTGTTTTTTTTACAAAACAACTATTAATTCTATGAAAGAAATTTATTGGCAACTATTTTTGAAACTTTTTTAAAAGGATAGAGGCATTATGACCACCAAAACCAAAAGTGTTACTTATCGCATAATTTACATTGCGATTTTGAGCAGTATGAAGTGTTAAATTTAATTTAGAATCAATTTTATCATCAATTTGTTGATGATTTATAGTTGGTGGAATAATTTGATATTTAATTGCAAGAATAGATGCTATTGCTTCTACAACTCCTGCTGCACCAAGTAAATGACCAGTCATTGATTTTGTAGAGCTTATATTTAATTTATATGCATCTTCGCCAAATACATTAACAATAGCTCTTGTTTCAGAAATATCGCCTAATGGAGTTGATGTACCGTGAACATTAATATAGTCAACATCAGAAGTTTTAATTCCTGCTTCTTTTAATGCCAAAAGCATAACATTTTTAGCGCCTAAACCTTCTGGATTTGGTGCTGTTAAATGATATGCATCTGCAGATAACCCAGAACCAACGATTTCGGCATAAATTGTTGCACCACGTTTAATGGCATGTTCATATTCTTCAAGAATTATTGAACCACCACCTTCGCCCATAACAAATCCATCTCTAGTAAGGCAAAATGGACGAGAAGCTGTTTTGTACTCATCGTTTCTTGTTGATAGTGCCATCATGGCATTAAAACCACCCATTCCAGCTTCATTAATAGCTGATTCGGAACCACCAGTAATAATTATATCAGCTTTATCTAACTTTATATAGTTAGTAGCATCAATAATTGCATTTGTGGAAGATGCACAAGCAGATACTGTACAAAAGTTTGGACCACGAAAACCGTATTTAATAGAAATGTGGCCTGCAGCAATGTCGGCAATCATTTTTGGAATAAAAAAGGGACTAAACCTTGGTGTTCCATCACCTTTAACATAACCTCTAACTTCTTCTAAAAAAGTATCAATACCACCAATCCCAGAAGCCCAAATTACTCCAGCTCTGTCGAGATCAATTTTATCTATTTCAAGTTTAGAATCTTTTATTGCCTCATCCGCAGCTACCAGGGCAAACTGGGCATATTTGTCCAATTTCCTGGCTTCTTTGCGGTCAAAATAATTTTCTGCTAAGTAATTTTTTACTTGGCAAGCAAATTTTGTTTTAAATTTGGAAGTGTCAAAACGAGTAATTAATTCGCAACCACTTACACCGTTAGATAGACCATTCCAAAATTCAGAAACGGTATTACCTAATGGATTTATCGTTCCAAGTCCAGTTACTACAACTCGTTTTAATTCCATAAAACATTAATTATTTCGCGTTTTTTTCGATGTAAGAAACTGCGTCTCCTACTGTACCAATTTTTTCTGCTTGATCATCAGGAATTGCAATATTGAATTCTTTTTCGAATTCCATAATTAATTCAACTGTGTCAAGTGAATCGGCACCTAAATCGTTTGTGAAGCTAGCTTCGTTAGTAACTTCTTTTTCGTCAACACCTAGTTTGTCAACGATTATTGCTTTAACTCTAGAAGCAATGTCAGACATATTAAATTTTTTTTTTGGTTAATACTAAAACATTTATTTTTGAGACTGCAAAGAAACAGATTTGATAGCGATTATCAAAATAAAATTTATAATTTTATCAAAAATTTCGTTAATGTATCTGTAAATTAGCACAATAAGTTTTAATGTTTTATTAACAACAATATAAATAGAATAATGATAAAAATTGCAATATTTGCCTCGGGTGCTGGTACCAATGCCGAAAACATTGTTAAATATTTCGAAAATAATAATAAAATTATTATTTCATACATTTTAACAAATAACGAAAAAGCTGGGGTTATTAAAAGGGCAGAGGCTTTAAAAATTCCTTTTGTTATTTTTTCTAAAGATGATTTTTACAAAACAGATAAAATTTTGAATTTATTAAAAAACGAAAATATAGATTTTATTATTTTAGCTGGCTTTTTATGGCTTGTTCCTTCTGTTATTGTTAAAAACTTTCTAAATAAAATAATAAATATACATCCAGCACTTTTACCAAAATATGGTGGTAAAGGAATGTACGGCGATAATGTGCATAAAAAAGTCATTGAAAATTGCGAATCAGAATCGGGAATAACAATACATTATGTTAACGATAAGTATGACGATGGAGATATAATTTTTCAAGCAAAGTGCCAAATTAATAATAAAGACACCGCTGAAATGTTAGCACAAAAAATACATAAACTCGAATACGATTTTTTTCCTAAAATTATTGGTGATATTATTTCTCGTTAAATTAATAAAACCGATAAACAACATTACCGATGTATTAAAACAATGTATTCTATTTATTCGTTTAAAGCGTTAGTGTTTTTTTCTTTCTTTTTCCCAGGTATTTTTCCCAATAATCCTATTGAGAAAATTATTGGTTCGTTTGTATAATAAGTGTATGGCGAAAGTGGAAACGAAAGTCCAAATTGCATTGTCATTTTAACATATCTCCAACCTAATTTCATTGTTAATGTTGGCTCAAAAAATGGGTCGGTAGGAAACGTGTTTAATGTATCTAAAGGGCTTTTTACTTTAACAAAAACTAAACGAGGTGTAAAAGCAATTTCAAAAACATCTGATGCTGTTCCAATTGATGGCTGAACAAAAATTCTATTATACGAGGTTTTTACGTAACCATCAAAAATCCCGCTTTTAAAATGAGCATTAACATTTCCTACACCGTATCCTCCTAATATTTCAAATCGCCCATGTTTGCCCATTGCATTGTAATATCCACCACCAAACTCAATAAAATTATGTTTATGAAAATTAGCGGAATCGGAACGGTCAGCAATGCTTCCATTTACAACAATTCCAATATTGTTTGTTGGAGCATAGCCTGTTTGTAAATCAAACCCGCTCGAACCTGTCGATAAAGCAAATTGAGCTTCGTTTTGCGATGAAAAAAGTGGTGTATTTACTGCATTTGGTGTATAAGCAGGAACGCAAGAAAAAGCAATTAATAACAGTAAAAAAAAGTAAATTAAATTTTTCATGTTTGTTTTTTTCAAAAGTATAAAAAAGGATTAATATCTAAAAATATTTTTTTAATTCTAAAATTTTACATTAATTTAGCATATTATTTAGACTAAATAAACACAAAGATGAGCAATTTTGATATAGCATTACCATCAATGGGTGAGGGAATTACCGACGCAACAATTACAAAATGGTTAGTAAAAATTGGAGAACTTGTACGCGAAGATACTCCATTAGCAGAATTTGCAACCGATAAAGTTGATTCAGAAATTCCATCGCCAAAAGAAGGTATAGTAGAAAAGCTGTTATTTAACGAAGGTGATGTAGTACCAATTGGTGCAGCCATTTTAGTACTAAAAATAAATAATAACGAAATTGAAATTGATGCAAATATTCAATTACAAAAACAAGAGTTTTTAACGGTTGCCGTTCCCAATAATAATTTTAACGAACAATTTGTTGAAAATGAAGAAGTAAAAAAAACAAAATTATTTTTAAGTCCATTGGTTAGGCAAATGATTAAAGAATATTTAATATCCGAAGATGAAATAATTAATATTGTAGGTTCGGGTATAGGCGGAAAAATAACTAAAGTTGATGTAGAAAATTATTTAATCACAAAAAAAGAAAAAACAAATCAACAAATTTCAAATGAGGTTATAAAATTAAAAGAAGAACCAAAAAACAAGCATTATGCAGATATAAACACAAAAGATGTTGAGGTAATTGAAATGGACAGAATGCGAAAAATAATTGCAGAGCACATGGTAAATTCTGTTCAAACGTCACCACATGTAACTTCTTTTATTGAAGTTGATGTTACAAAAATTGTTGAATGGCGAAACAAACATAAAGATGAGTTTTTAAATAAACATGGCGAAAAACTTACTTTTATGCCAATATTTATTGAAGCAGTAGCAAATACAATAAGAGATTATCCACTTGTAAATGTGTCGGTTGATGGAAGTAAGATTTTAATTAAAAAAAATATAAATATTGGAATTGCAACCGCATTACCATCGTGGAATTTAATTGTTCCAGTTATAAAAAATGCCGATCAAATGAATTTAATTGGCTTAACTAAAACACTTAACGATTTGGCTAATAGAGCAAGACAAAGCAAACTATTGCCCGAAGAAATAAAAGGGGGAACTTTTACGATTACTAATTTAGGCTCGTTTGGTACAATTGCAGGTACGCCAATTATTAATCAACCCGAAGCTGCAATACTTGCATTAGGTGCAATACGTAAAAAACCCGCTGTTATTGAAACACCAAATGGCGACGCAATTGCTATAAGGAGTATTATTGTTATTTCGCTAACATTCGATCATAGAGTAATAGATGGCGCATTAGCTGGTGCATTTTTGAAAAAACTTTCGGAATATTTAGAAAAATTTTCTTAAATAAATATACTTTACAAGTTTTAAAAACCTGTTGAGTTTTAATTTTAATAAAAATTTTTAACCTCAATAGCCATTCTATTAAAATATTATATTAAATTGCATGATTATTTTTTGAGCTAATTGCAGTTATGTGTCTGCAAATTAGCAGTATATAATTATAAAACCTATGAAACTGGTAATTTTAGTGTTAGTTTTTATTAATGTTTTTGCATTAAATAATATTGCCCAGAATTATGATAAAAACTTATTTGAGAAAAATTTTAATTTAGCCGAAGGACTTCTTGAAAAAGGCGATTTTCAACAAGCCTTACTATTGTATCAAGAATTGTTAAAAATGGATTCCGACAATTCAAATTTAAATTTTAAAGCAGGCTTTTGTTATATCAATACTGTAACGGAAAAAACATTATCAATTCCGTATTTTCAAAAAGCTATTAAAGACGTTAATTTACGTGCCGTGCCTGAAAGTTTTCAAGAAAAATCGGCTCCAATTGAGTCGTATTTGTATCTTGCAAAAGCGTATCACTTAAATTATGAATTTGCCAAAGCAATTAATTTGCTCGATACTATTAAAATTTTAATTCCAAATTATAAAGAAGAGTTTACCGAAAATATTGATGGATTAGAAGAAAATTGTAAATATGGAATAGAACTAATGAAATATCCTGTTAAAATATTTGTAAAAAATCTTGGTTCTACAATAAATTCTGAGTTTGACGAACATAGCCCTGTTTTTTCTGCCGATGAATCGACTTTAATATTTACTACCAAACGAAAAGGAAATATTGATGATAAAATGACTGAAGACGGACAATATTTTGAAGATATTTATATTGCTAGTAAAAAAGATGATAGTTTGTGGAACCCTCCCGTTTCTATTAGTGCAAACGTTAATACTTCGGGACACGAAGCATCAATTGGTTTGTCGGTTGATGGTCAGGAGCTTTTTATTTACAAAGATGAGTCGAATATGGTAAACGAAAAAGATGGGAATATTTATTATAGCAAATTGGAGGGTGATATTTGGTCGAAACCTGTAAAACTTGGACCAACTATAAACACAAAATATAACGAAAATCACGCGTCAATTTCAGCAGACGGCGAACAACTATATTTTACAAGCGATAGACCCGGAGGATATGGCGGATTAGATATTTATGTTTCTAACAAATTGCCTAATGGTGAGTGGGGTCCAGCAAAAAATTTAGGAACTATAGTAAATTCGTCTGATGACGAAATAGGTCCATTTATTCATCCCGATGGAGTAACTCTATTTTTTAGTAGTAAAAGCCATATGAATATGGGTGGGTTCGATATATTTTTTACTAGTAAAGACGAAAATGGTGAATGGACAGAACCAACAAACATTGGTTATCCAATAAATACAACTGTTGATGATGTTTTTTATATGCCTACACCCGATGGAATGAGAGCATATTATGCATCGCAACAAGCTGGTGGAGTTGGAAGAAATGATATTTATTTATTATCACTTCCTGAAAGCGAAGAAAAGTCACTTACTGTTATGTCGGGTGTTATAACATTAGCCGATGGAAGTCAACCCAAAAGTGTAACTATTACAGTAACCGATATCGATACCAAAGATGTTATAGGAACTTATACTCCAAATTCAAAAACCGGAAAATATTTATTTGTTTTAAAATCGGGTAAGAATTATAACGTAACAATTGATGCCGACGGTTTTTTACCGTTTACCGATAACTTAATGGTTAAAAAAGGAACTGCTTATCAGCAAATTCAAAAGGCAGTAAAACTCGATCCAATTATTCTCGGACAAATTAAAAAGGGATACGATTTTCATTTTGATAAATTTAACACCCAGCTCGATATTAACGAAGCAAAAGACCTATTAACAATAGCTAAAATATTACAGTTTGCAGAAAAATATAATGCTGAAATTATTTTGCCATCGGGCGATTCAGATATGAATAATATTAGAGCAGAAATTCTTTCGGAAAATTTAATGGATTTAAAAGTTTTAGAACAACGAATTAAAATTCTTAAAAAACCTTCAGGAAATAAAGAGACAATTGTTTTGAATATTGTTATTAACAAAGATCAAGATAATATCGTTCAAAATGATAACCAAACAAATACAGACGTTATAAATAAAATAAATTCTGAAGTAGGGTTGGTAATTGAACCTATTTTCTTTAAATTCGATAAATACTCAACTCAATCATTTATCGATAATCTTAATAATTTAGCCCAATGGCTCATTTTAAATTCAGACGCAATAGTTGAAATAACTGGAAACACCGATAGTAAGGGAAGTTTACAATACAACAAAAAGCTGAGCTATCGTCGTGCTAATTTTGTTAAAAAGTACTTAATTGGGAAAGGGGTAAAATCTAATCAGTTAAAAACAAAAGGCAATGGCGAGATTAAACCTATTGCTGTTAATACTTCTGTTGAATCGCGAAAGCTTAATCGTAGAGTCGAATTTAAACTTTTAAAAGACGGGAAAACTAAAATAACATTTAACACTGTTGGAGTTCCAGAACAATATAAAATTAATATAACGAAAAATTAAATATATGCTTAACAAAACATTAATCGTAACAATAACAATAGTTGCATTTATTGGTCAACAGTTAGTGTACGCTCAAAAATTTAATGCAAAACAAACATTTATTAATGCACAAAAACATATTCAACTTGGCGAATTAACCGATGCACAAGATGATTTGTTGTTGTATTATAAGAACGACTCAACAAATTCAAACGTAAATTATTTACTTGGACTTTGTTATTTTAAAACTGATGCTACTAAAACAAAATGTATTCCTTATTTATTAAGGGCTACAGAAATTAATCCTACTTATCAGGAATCAAGTGCAAAAGAAAAGAAAGCATCGCCAGAAACTTTTTGGATATTAGCACTATCACAATATAAAAATAGTTTGTTTGAAGAAGCATTGTCATCGCTCGAAAAATATAAAGAATATATTGTTAACAACGAGGAAAAGAAAAAAGATGCTGAAAAAATGATAAAGCTTTCTAAAAATGCAACTGAGCTTATAAAAACTCCTGTAAAAATAAATTTAATTAATTTAGGTTCAATTGTAAATTCTGAATACGACGACCACAGTCCTGTTTTTAACATTGAAGAAACAGTAATGATATTTACATCAAAAAGAAAAGGAAGTACTGGAAATTTTAAAACCAGCGATAAACAGTATTTCGAAGATATTTATATTTCGCACAAAACAAATGGAAAATGGGATGCACCCCAAAAAATAAGCGAAAATATTAACACTATGGAACACGAAGCATCGGTAGCATTATCGGCAGATGGTAACGAATTAATAATTTATAAAGATGATGTTGGCGATGGTAATTTATATATTAGTCGTTTTAATGGTGCAGAATGGAGCAAGCCCGAAAAATTAAGCAATAATGTAAATTCAACTTACGACGAAAGTCATGCTTCTATTTCGTCTGATGGTTCTACTTTATATTTTTCGAGTAATCGCCCTGGAGGATTTGGTGGTTACGATATTTATATATCAAAACGATTACCTAATGGTGAATGGAGTTTAGCTCAAAATGCAGGTTCTGTTATAAATACCGAATCGGACGAGAGTGGACCATTTATTCATCCCGACGGAAGTACTTTATATTTTAGCTCTAAAGGGCATAATAGTATGGGTGGATACGATTTATTTTTTACTATTTTAAAAGATGATGGAACATTTTCTCGTCCCGAAAATATGGGCTACCCAATTAATTCTATTGATGATGATGTTTTTTATGTGCTTTCTGCCGATGGGAAAAGAGCATATTATTCTACCGTTCAAGCTGATGGCTTTGGAAGAAAAGATATTTATTTGATGGATTTACTGTCGTTGCCAGAGCGTTCATTAGTTGTTGTAAACGGGTTTATAAAAAATAAAAAAACAGGCGAAGTTGTAAAAGACGTGATTCTTAAAATTAACGATATTAAAACAGGCTCGTTAATAGGCGAATTTAAACCAAATAAACAAACCGGAAAATATACTATTGTGTTGCCTAAGTCAAAACAATATGCACTTTCGTGTGGTGATTGTGGATTTACATTTCCAACACAACCTTTAGTTATTCCCGAAAACTCTTCATTTTATTATTTGCAAAAACCTATTTTAATTGACCCACTTGTTGAAGTAGAATAACATGAGTCTTATAAACAAAAATATTTGTTTACGAGCTGTTGAACCCAGCGATTTAGATAATTTATATCTATGGGAAAACGATGTTGAAGTTTGGAAGGTTAGTCAAACAATTTCACCATTTTCAAAATTTACATTAAAAGAATATTGCTCAGTTGCAAATGTTGATTTACAAATTGCAAAACAATTGCGATTAATGATTGATGTTATTGAAAAAAAAATAGTAACTACTGTAGGAATGGTAGATTTATTTGATTACGATGCAATTAATAGAAAAGTAGGAGTTGGAATTTTAATAGGAGACCCAAATTTTAGAAAAAAAGGAATAGCTTCAATAGCTTTAAAACTTACCGAAAATTATAGTTTTTCGATACTTAACTTACATCAAATTTATTGTTTTGTATCCGAAAATAACAGTGAAAGTTTAAACTTGTTTTTAAAAAATAAATATAAAAATTGTGGAAAAATAAACGATTGGACTTTAACCGAAAACAAGTGGCAAAATGCAATTATTTTGCAAAAAATATTAAAAATCAAACAATAAATTTTTTAATAAAAATAAATAATAACAAAATACAACACATTATATTAAAATGAAATTATTTATAAAATATATATTAATTGGTTTACTCTTAGTTATAACAATATCCGTAAAAAGTCAAGACTTTAAAAAGAAATTTGTTGATGCAGAGTATCATTTTATGTTTGAAGAGTTTAGCGATGCGTTACCAATTTATTTGGATTTAATTAGTACTCAATCCGAAAATGCGAATTTAAATTACCGAATAGGAATTTGTTATTTACACGTGCCCGATCCAAAACAAAACGAAAAGGCATTACCTTATTTACTTAAAGCGGTTACAAATATTAATCCTAAGTACAAAGAGGGTTCATATCAAGAAAAAGGAGCTCCTAAAGATGCATTATTTTATTTAGGAAATGCCTATAGGAATAAACAAGATTTTGATAAAGCTGTTGAATCATATAAAAAATACAGAGAAATTCTTAATTCGAAAGATGTTTTTTATATAGATTATATCGATAGAGAAATTCAATGCACACAAAATGCAAAAGAGTTAGTGAAATTGCCATTGAACTTGAAAATCGAAAATTTAGGCGACGAAATAAACTCGCAATCTCGTGTAGAAAACTGCCCAGTTATTTCAGATGACGAAACAGTGCTAGTATTTACTGCTGGTGATAAAAATGTTTTTTCGCCCGAAATTGATATAAATGTTATAAACTACGACTATCAAATGGATAAAATCTATTTTTCGAAAAAAGCCGAAGGAAAATGGACTGATCCTGTTGATATTACAAAACAAGTAGGTGCAACTATCAGATCGGTACCAGTAACAATTAATTCAAGTGGAACTGAACTTTATCTTGTTCGTGATGATAACGATAATGGAAATATTTATGTGAGTTACTTTAAAAATAATCGTTGGACAAAAATGGAACCATTGAATAGAAATATAAACACAAAACAATGGGAATCGCATGCTACACTTACTGTTGATGATAAAACATTATATTTTACAAGCGATAGAGCAGGTGGATTTGGTGGTTTAGATATATATCGTTCCGACCGTGATGAAAAAGGAGATTGGGGACCTGCTATAAATCTTGGTTCAACAATAAACACAAAATACGACGAAGAAACGCCTTTTATTTTAAACGATAGTAAAACTATGTATTTTAGCTCGCAAGGGCATTATAGTATGGGTGGTTTTGATGTTTTTCACACTACCTTATTAGCAAATAATTCATGGTCGGCTCCATTAAATGTTGGCTATCCAATTAATACTGTTGGAAACGATTTATTTTATATTCCAAAATCAAATGGGGAATATGCTTTTTTCCCTTTAAATAATAACGAACGAGGAATAGGCACTAATGATATTTATAAAATTGTTGTAAGTATTCCCGAAGGACAAGGGACAGAAATTGTGCTTAAAGGTAATATAACTCTTCAAGACCAGAAAAATGAGCTTCCTCACGATTTCCTTATTTCTGTAGTTGATAGTATTAAAGGCGATACAATAATTAAATGTAAACCCGATTATGTGTTAAGTAATTATTTAACTCAAATTAAATCGGGCAGTTTTAAAATTGAATATAAATGCAATGGATATCAAACTCATTACGAACAATTGTATATACCAGAAGTATATACTCGAACCGAAGTTAATATTGATGTAGAAATGATTCCTTTAGAAGTTAGTAAAGGTGAATACTACGTAATTAGAAGTATTTTCTTTGATTATGCACATTACGATTTAAGGCAAGAATCAATTACTGAACTTCAACGACTATCTGATTTAATGCAAAAAAACCCATCACTTTATGTCGAAATTGTTGGACATACCGATGCTTTGGGTAGTGATAAATTGAATCAAAAATTATCCGAAAATCGTTCTAATGCAGCAATAAACTATTTGGTTTCGCAGGGTATTGATCAAAGTCGATTTGTTTCAAAAGGCATGGGTAAAACACATTTTATTGCAATTAACAAAAACCCAGATGGAAGCGATAACCCCGAAGGTCGCCAGTTAAATCGTCGTGTTGAAATTAAAATACTAAACTCTACAGCCGAAAACATTCAAGTTGAAGAAATTAAAGTTCCAGAAAGTTTAAGATATTCGCACGAAGGTCGATTACATTCAAACGAAAAATACACTATTTTACTATTAAAACAAAAAGAAAAAAGTGTAAGCACCGATTTTGTTAGTCATTTAATTAGTTTAACGTCAAAACTTAAATCAAATGAATTGTTTGCAAATAAAACGGCATCACCAGTTAATGAGATTAAAGTTGATGATATGATTATGTTTACTGCTGGCGAATTTGATAAAAAATCTGATGCAATGAAAGTTTTGAACATTGTTATAGATGAAAATTTTCCCGATGCAACAATTGAAAGTATGGATGGAATAGGGAATATTAAAAAGGAAATAAACATAAGCTATAAACAGCAAGAAAATGATACAATTGTCTCTACAGATGATAAAACAATATACACAATTCAAGTAAGTGCATTAACAAAACCAGCCGATTCAAAATTATTTAAAAACCTAAAAGGTGTAAAAGAAAACCTTTGTCAAGATGGGTTTTACAGGTACACTTATGGTAAGTTTGAAGGTTTAGAAAATGCAAAAATTGAGAAACAAAAAGTAATTGAACTTGGGTATCCATCTGCTTTTATTGTTAAGTTCGATAATTTTAATAGTAAAATTGAGCAAAATGGAGTCTTTACTATTCAATTAGAATCGCTATCGGAGCCTGTAAATATAAGTCATTATAAAGAGTTTAAGGGGGTTAAAGAGCTTATCGGAAACGATCAAAAGTATAAATATATTTATGGAACATTTACTTCTGTTGACGAAGCAAAAAAAGAACTTAATAAAATTAAAAAATATGGATACGATAATGCATTTATTATTAATGTAAATAAATATAAATAATTAAGTGTTATATATTATAACAAATTAACATGAAACCATTAAAATATATTTTTATTAGTTTTTTTGTTGTTTTTAATATTCTCGTTTGCTTTTCTCAACAACGTGTAAGCAATTCGCCAAAACAAAAGTTTAATGTTGCAAAAAGGTTTGTATTGTGTTCAAATTTTGTTGATGCTTTACCAATATTGCTAAATTTACAACGTGCCGATACAACTAACTCAAATTTAAACTATTTAGTTGGATTATGTTATTTGAATTCTCTTAACGAAAAAGAAAAATCAATTCCTTTTTTAAAAGCCGCATTAAAAAATTTAAGTTCAAAATACAAAGGACCTAAATTTAATGAAAAAAATGCTCCAAATAAAACAATGTTTCATATTGGACAAGTCTATCATTACTTATATCAATTCGATAAGGCCGAGAATTATTTTGTGAAATATAAAGAAATGGTTTATGAAAATCAAAATGAAATAAAATTAGCCGATAGATATATTGAAATGTGCAAAAATGGAATTGTTATAACAAAAGACTCTATTGAAATATCAATCGAAAATCTTGGTGTAAATATTAACTCTGAGTTTGATGACCATACACCATGCCTTACTACCGATGAAAAAACTTTAATATTTACATCGCGTCGTCGTGGAAGTACTGGAGGAGTATTAAGTTATGATGGAAAATATTTTGAAGATATTTATATTTCAAACAAAATTGGAAAACAATGGACTAATCCGAAAAACATAAGTAAAAATATTAATACCGAAGGGCACGAAGCAACTGTTTGTATTTCTGCAGATGGACAAGAATTATACATTTACAAAGATGATGGTGGTGATGGTAATTTATATGTTAGTTATTTTGAAAATAGCGATTGGACTGTACCAGTTAAATTAGCTTCTAATATTAACACACCAAATAACGAAACATCTGCTTCAATTTCTTCTGAAGGAACAACGCTTATTTTTTCGAGTGACCGCGGAAACGGAAAAGGGGGGAAGGATTTGTATATTGTTACAAGATTGCCTGGTGGTGAATGGGGCTTAGCTCAAAATATGGGCGATTTAATAAATACCGAATACGACGAAGAGGGTCCATTTTTACATCCCGATGGAACAACTCTTTATTTTTCATCTAAAGGGCATAATAGCATTGGTGGATATGATTTATTTTATAGCGAATTACAGCCAGATGAAACATGGGGAAAGCCAATAAATATGGGTTATCCCATTAATACCACATCAGATGATGTGTATTATGTTATATCGGCCGATGGAAAACGAGCTTACTACTCTTCTATTAGAGATGACAGTTTTGGTGGTCGCGATTTATATGCAATTAATTTTCTTTCATTACCCGAACGGTCATCTACTGTTATTAAAGGAATTGTGCAAATGGAAGGTGGTACTGAAATTCCCAAAAATATTGTGATTAATGTTAAAGAGAAAAAAAATGGCAGATTAGTAGGAACATATAAACCAAATAAAGAGAATGGTAATTACACTATTATTTTAAAACAGGGAAAAGATTATACATTTAATTGCGAAACTCCCGATTTAATTTTTTCGCCAGAAACTATTAGTATACCCGATAAAAGTGCTTTCCAGTTGATAAATAAACCTTTAATTTTAAATCCAATTGGAGTTATAAAAAAAAGAAAAATCAATTAAAGCAAGATTTTTAAAATAAGCCACCTTTATTCTGAACATATTTTAAAATAATGTTATGGGCTATTCCGTTGATTTACAATAACTCATATTTTGTTATAATAATTCGCAATAAAGAAAAAAGAGGTTGTTGACAGTTTCAATTATAGAGGCTTCACAAAGGCTTTTAATTGTTATTGTTTATCAATGGCAGATCTTCCATTTAACATCCAACCTGGTGCAGGGGAATCTTTTAAATAATGGTCGAAAAATTCTTGCATTCTAGTTGATAAATCAATCATGTTTGGACGTTTACTAAGATTATGCTCATCGCCATTATAATTCAATAGCCATGCAGGTTTTTCTAATCTTCGCATAGCCATATAAAACTCAATTCCTTGGTACCATGGAACAGCTCCATCGCCATCGTTAGCCATAATTAGTAATGGAGTTTTAATTTTATTTGCTCCAAAAACTGGTGAATTTTCTATATAAAGTGATAAACTATCCCAAATATTATAGCCAATTCTGCTCTGGCCTTTTTCGTATTGAAACATTCTACTTTGTCCAGATTCCCACCGTACTCCTCCGTAAGCACTTGTCATGTTGCTTACAGGTGCACCAGCCATTGCGGCTGCAAACATTGTGTCGGTTCGAGTAATTAAATACGCAACTTGATACCCGCCCCAACTTTGTCCCTGTAAACCTAAATGTTTTTTATCTACCCATTTGTTTTTACAAATTTCATTTACTCCAGAAATTATACAATTATAAGCGTCGTTTCCTGGATGTCCTTTGCCATATCTAACATCTGGTACAAAAATAATATATCCATTGCTTGTATAATAACTGAAATTAATTACCGAACGGCTTGGGCGAACTGAGTAATGTCGAAATAATTCGTTTGAGTTAAGTTCGTAAAAATAAGTTATCATGGGATAAGTTTTTGTTGTATCGAAATTTTCTGGTTTGTAAAGCAAGCCTTCAAGTTCTTTGCCATCAAATGCTTTCCATTTTACAAGTTCGGCTGTTCCCCATAAATATTCGTTTTGTTGTGGATTAACATTTGAAATATTTTTTATATTTTTGAAATTATTTTTTGTAAAAAGTAAGTCGGGATACATATTGTACGTGCTTTGTGTCCATATATACGAATCTGATTTTTGTGCTTTTGCACTAAAGTTGTAATTATTCCCTGCTTCGGTTAAAAGCTTAATGTTATTGGCTTTTATGTTTAACAAAAAATACCCTTCGTGCTTATTGTTTTCTTTAAAACAATGCAATAAAATATTTTCGTTTTTTTGAATATAATTAATTTCATTATTGGTTTTTTCTTGTCTGTATTGGGTTTTAAACATTCGTCCACTGATTATAGTTGATGGTGTTTCATTATTTAATGGATTTAATTTCCAAATATCGTAGCGGTCGTATACTAAAAAATTTTCATCGTTATCAGTCCAACCCATGTATCCATAGGTATCTGGTTGGTTAGGGGTGTCATCATCTTCATTATAAAATGGAATTTTTAGATTACATGTTAAACAATTGGGATTATTTGAATTAATTTTTTGTGAATACCAAGCGCTATCGGCATAATTAAACCAAAATAAATATTTTTCAGAGGGTGATAAATAAACGTTATATTTTACTTTTTTTGCAATTTGTTTTTTTTCGCCAGTTATTAAATTTACAAGCAGATAATCTCTGTAAACAGGATAATCCCACGATGAAGTTTGCTCATAGCCATTCTGTGATATAGCAATAGAATAGTTTCCGTTTCCATGAAATGGTGTGGTTGCAGTTTTATATATAGTATCTGCTATTTGCACAATGTTATTTGTTTTTGTATTGTAAACTGCTAAATATGTTCTTTTCTTTTCTTTATCAAGGTTTTTTAATTGTTGAGGTTGAATTTTTTCGTCATTCCACGACCATATATCTAAGTTGCATTTCTCGTCGTCTAATAGCGTGTCTTTTGTTGTGTTAATTGGTTTTGGTGCGGTTCCAAAAAACAATTTTGTTTCGTCGTCAGAAAAAAACATATTGTAATTCTCAGAAGGCAACCATCCTTTTGGTATTAATATGGTTGTGCTATCGCAAATTGTTTGAGTAGTATTTGTTTTTAAGTTCCAAATTTTTAGAGTAAAACTTTTATTTTGACAAGTGTCAGGTGTGTGCAGAAATGCAATTTGATTATCGCTACAAGTTATGTTTTTGACAATTCCAACCGATGAAAAAATTGTGTTAGTTTTATGAGTTTTTGTGTTAAAAACCTTAACAAAAGAGGAATCAATGGTATCGGAGTTAAATTGAACAAAAGCAATTAAATTGTTTTTGTTTGAAACAGAGAATTCGATAACGTTTTTAAAATAAAAAGTGTCTAAATTATTTGTATTTAGAATCAATAATTTTGAAACATCAATCTTTTTATCTTTTGGTTTTTTGTCTTTTTTTGTTGAAATATTTTTTTTTGTTTTATTTGTTGTGTCTTTTGTTATACTGGTGTCTTTTTTTGCTTTATTTATTTCTTTTTCAAAATATATTGCAATAAAATTTGGATTTTCTTTAGGTACCGAAAACGATTTAACGTTAGCAAAAGCTAAAGAGGTGTCTCTGTTTAAAAACAATAATTTAAGTGAATCTTTTGGAAGTTCGTCTTTCTTTTTTTTGTCTTTTTTTGCTTTACGAGTAGCTTCTTCGCTAGGTTTAATTTTAAAAATTAAAAAATCGGAATTGGGTGAAAAGGCTGATTTGTAGCCTCTTGCAAACGAATCAATTTTATTGTTTGTTGAGTTCCATAAAAATAAATTTCCATCTCCTTTTTGTGGATTTATTTCATAAGCAACAAAATTCCCGTTGTTGCAAATTGTTTCGCCTTTCAAACTCTTCCAACTGTCGTATAATTCATGAGTAAGAGATTTTTTTTTAGTTTGACTAAAACTTAAAACATTACTCACAATAATTAATAAAAATATAAAAAGATATTTCATGTTAAATTGTTTTAAATAAAAGCACAATCACCATCACCATCTTGAATGTTATTTTGATTTGTATTAAAATTTAAAGTTGATAAATAACTTCTATTAAATTTCTTTTTAAATATAAACGATAATTTTTTATTATTAATAATTGCTTTTTGGTACGTTGTTAAAACATTAATCTTATAATCAATCATAATGTTATTTGTTATTGACCCTAAAGTATTTTCAAAACCTTTTTCAATAAAAACATAAGGGGTTTTTAAATGTTTATCACGAATAGTATAAAGGGCAAAACCCACAATTAAATTATTTCTAATTATTTTAATGCAAATATTTTTAAATTGTTTTGCTTCCGAAGTAAATTGATATTTAACGCTTTCTGGTGAAATAGATTTAGTTTCTTTTACCCATGGAAAGTTTAATATCCAATTTATTTCTGCTATGTTACGGTTAAATAAGTTTAAGTTTTGATGGGAATTAATAAAATAAGAAATATCTTCATCAATGCTTGTAATGTTTTCGATTATAATGTTTTGATTGTTTTCAATTTGTTTTCTTTTAATAAAGAAATCATGTATTAAATTTAAAGTAAAATCTAAAGTTGATAAAAGGGGTTTTATATATTTGGCTTTCTTATATTTTGATGTTAAAATTTGTTTTAAGCATGAGCGTCTATATATTCTAATTCCATTTTTGGTAGTAAGTTCAGTAAATTTATTTAGTTTTTTGTATAAATCGCCTGCTATTGGTGTAAATTCAGTTATTACAATTTTATTATCCCATAGTTCAATAGCTTTTTTTGTAAGAGTTTTTGCAATTCCTTTCCCTCTTGCATTTTGATGAACCCAAATACAGCTCATCCATCCAATTTTTTCGGGCACATTGTTATTAAAAATAAAATCTGGTAAAACTCCAAGATAACCCGCTAGCCCAAAATCTAAATAAATTAAAATTAATAATATGTCATTTTCGTTTGCACGAGGGTTATTTATGTGCGATATAGCTCTAATGTATGATATTGGGACATTGGGCATTGCATTGTATTCCTCGGTGTTAACAAATTGTAATAATTGTGATTTGTTAAGTGTAATTATTTTCATTGGAGAAAAGATAAATTGTAAATTTTACAAATTTATAGCAGTTCTTAAAACAAATTTCGTGTTAAGAAGTTCTTCCGGGATAAACTTTTAGAGCTTCGGCAAGTACTTGCATAGCATTTCGTAAATCTTCAATTTTTAAAACGTAGGCGAGTCGGCATTCGTTAACACCCATAGATGAATTTGAATAAAATCCACTTGCGGGAGCCATCATCAATGTTTGATTATTAAAATTAAAACTTGTTAAAAGCCATTCACAAAACGAATCGGCATTATCAATTGGAAACGAAGCTACAGCGTAAAAAGCACCTTTAGGCATTGGACAATAAACTCCAGGCATTTTATTTAGTTCGTTAACCATAAAGTTTCTGCGTTCGATGTATTCGTTGTACACTTCAGTAAAATATTCTTTAGATGTTTCAATAGCAGCTTCAGATGCAATTTGTCCAAAAGTTGGAGGGCATAGTCTTGCTTGTGCAAATCGCATTGCAACACGCATAACATCGCAATTATGACTAACAATAACTCCAATTCTAACGCCACACATACTATAGCGTTTTGAAACACTATCTAAAAGAATAACATTTTGCTCTAAACCTTTTAAGTTCATTGCTGAAAAATGTTTTTCGCCGTCGTAACAAAATTCACGATAAACTTCATCGGCAAATAAATAAAGGTCGTATTTTTTTACTAATATAGCGAGTTTTTCGAGTTCCTCTTTTGAATATAAATACCCAGTTGGATTATTTGGATTACAAATTACTATGCCTTTTGTTTTTGGTGTAATTATTTTTTCAAATTCTTCGATAGCAGGTAATGCGAAATCGTTTTTTATTGATGAAATAATTGGTTTTACAACCACTCCCGCTTGAATTGCAAATCCGTTATAATTTGCATAATATGGTTCTGGAATTATAACTTCTTCGCCAGGATTTAAGCATGATAAAAGTGCAAAAAGAACTGCTTCACTACCGCCATTAGTAATTATCATTTCGTTTTCGTTAACATTTATTTCAACACTTTTATAATATGTTGCTAATTTTTGACGATATGATAAAAATCCGTTTGAAGGGCTATATTCAATTACTTTAAGTTTAGTGTTTTGTATTGCCTCGATAGCTATTTCCGGAGTTTTTATGTCGGGTTGACCAATATTTAAATGAAAAACTTTAATTCCACGTTTTTTTGCTGCATCGGCAAATGGAACTAATTTACGTATAGGAGAAGCAGGCATTTGCTTTCCCCTTTCGGAAATAAAAGGCATAAAAAATTAATTTGTTTTATTTATACTTGGTACTGTTTCTTCTTTTACAGGAACTGTTTTTTCTTCAGGGGCTTTTTCAACTGTACCTTTAATGTTAAGAACTACAGGTGAGTTAACAGCATTTGAGGTTACAGTTACAGTTTTCTGAATTAACCCAACACGTGTAGTGTTATATTTTACTTTAATAACTGCTGATGCACCTTTTTGAATAGGGTCTTTAGGCCATTCTGGAACTGTACAACCACACGAAGCTTGACAGTTACTTATAATTAATGGAGTTTTTCCAGTGTTTTTAAATTTAAATTCGCATGTGCCATCGCCGTTATAAGGAACTGTTCCGTAATCGTGAGTTGTGTTTTCAAAAAGCATAAAAGGTGCGTTTTTAGCTGCTTTTATACTGTCTTTTGCCGACATAGTTTGCGAAAAGGTAATTGATGTTGCAAATAATACAACGAACAATGATAACATAATTGATTTCATAAAAATTAAATTTTAATTATTTATTAATATGCGAAATTAAGTATTTAATAATAAATTAATACTTTTTTATATTTATATTTTTTATCAAAAAACATGCCCTTGTGTATAGTGTTGTATGTTAGTTAATTGTATTATTTAACTAAAAAAAACAAATGAAAAAACAATAGTTAACCCTAAAATAAATCCTGTAACAACTTGCAAATAATTATGTGCGTTAAGTCTTAATCGTGCAGATGAAATAACGCCAGCTAATATTAAACTAATCATAATATAATATTGTGTATCGGCTTCTAAACGTAGCGATAAAGCAATTAACGCACCTATAATTCCACCAATTGCTAAAGTATGAAAGCTAATTTTCCACCAAATTGTAATTAATAAAGCTAATGATGCAATTGCAACAACAGATGAGATATAAGCTAAAAGTATATTGGGCATTGGAATGTTTTTTAATAAATAATATCCTAAAAAATAGAATAATAAAGTAAAAATTGCTGGAATTATTCTTTCATTACGGGCATCCATTTCAATGTTTTTAATTAATCGACGATATATAAATACAGGTAACGAAAGTACAGGTAATACACATGTACTAAAACCTAGTATTAAGTATAAAAAATTTTTTGCTTCGTTGTTAATTGTTTCGAGATATGTGCCAGAATGAAAGAAAATATAAAGGCCAATTGTTGGCATTAATAATGGATGAAAAATGTATGAAACAATTTTAGCTGAAATGTTTTCGATTTTAGTAGGATTTTCGTTCATAATAAATATTTTTTACTACATAGGAGCATAGAGACATAGGTTACACATAGATTACTCTTTTGGTAAAGAAGCGTAAAGCTCGTTAAATAATGTTTTTTGCCCTTCTTTAAAAATATTGGTACAGTTAAAATTAATAAGTACGCCTTTAGGTTTTTCTAAAAGTTTTAGGTAAGTTAACAAAACAACTTCAAGTATTGGCAAAATTTCGTCGATTGCTTTTAATTCGACAATAATTAAATTTTCAATTAAAACATCATATCTTAAATCGCCATCGAGTTTAATGTTTTTATAAGTAATAGGCACTTTTTGCTGCGACTTACAATGAAGTCCTTTTAATGTTAATTCATGAATAAAACATTTTTCATAAACACTTTCTAAAAGTCCAGGTCCTAAATGTTTGTGAACTTCAATAGCACTTCCAATTATTTTATAGGTTAATTCATCTAAATATTTTTGTGTAAGCTGCATATATTTACTATGTTCCCTATGTTTCTAATGTGCCTATGTGGTGATAGTTGTTATAATTCTTTTCGAAGCCTGCCTACTGGAATGTTTAATTGTTCGCGATATTTTGCAACCGTTCGTCGAGCAATTGGATAACCACGTTGTAAAAGAACTTCGGTAAGCTCTTCATCGGTAAGTGGGTTGTGTTTGTCTTCTTTTTCAATTTCTTGTAAAAGAATAGTTTTTATTTCGCGTGTAGAAACTTCTTCGCCAGCATCGTTTTGCATCGACTCAGAGAAAAAGTATTTTAATGAGTAAATTCCAAATTGTGTTTGAACATATTTGCTATTTGCAACCCTTGAAATGGTGCTTATGTCTAAATTTGTTATATCGGCAATGTCTTTTAAAATCATTGGTTTTAGCAATGTTTCGTCGCCTTCTTTAAAAAAGTCGTATTGATAATTTACAATTGCATTCATTGTAAGTATAAGTGTATTTTGACGTTGTTGAAGTGCATCTATAAACCATTTTGCTGATTCTATTTTTTGTCTTGTAAAAGTTATTGCTTCTTTTTCCTGCTTATCTTTTTTCTTTTTATTACTTTGATATTCTTCAATCATGCTAGCATAAGCAGGGCTTACTTTAAGTTGTGGTGCATTTTGTTGATTTAATGAAACAAATAGTTTGTTATCATTGTTTTCAACTACAAAATCGGGGGTGATTTGGTTGGGATTTTTTGTTTGAGAGTCTGAAAAAGTGTTTCCTGGCTTGGGACTTAAGTGGATAATCTCATCAATTGCTTTTTTTAAATCGTTTTCGGATATAGAAAGCTTTTTAATTATTTTATCGTAATGTTTTTTTGTGAACTCTTCGAAATAATCACTAAGTATTGTTATTGCAATGTGCACATATTGATTTTTTTCGTCTTTTCTTTTTATTTGAAGCAATAAACATTCTTGAAGCGTCCTTGCTCCAAGTCCTGGTGGATCTAACTGTTGAACTAATTTTAATATTTCTTCGAGTTCAGAAACATTGGTTTCTACGTTTTGTAAAAAAGCTAAATCGTCAACAATTGCTAATAAATCGCGACGTAAGTATCCGTCGTCATCTAAGTTGCCAATAACGTATTCTGCTAATTTTGTTTGTTTTGGATTTAAAAAGCGTAATTGAATTTGCGACAATAAACTTTCGTGAAACGACTGTCCATTTGCAAATATTACTTCTTTTACGCCATCATCTTTAGAATAATTATTAACGGTTAAATTATAATATGGTGTTTCGCTATCGTCATCTTCAATGTAATCTTCTATAGAAAACTCATCATCTTTTTTAATGTTATCATCGTCATCTTGTAAAACATCTTCTTCTTCGTTTTCGTCAATTTCTATCTCGTCATTGTCATTAGATTCAATTTCTTCGTCGGGTTCTCCTTCTTCGAGTGCTGGATTGTCTTCTAATTCTTTTTTTATTCGTTGTTCGAGTTCTATTGTAGGAATTTCGAGCAGCTTAATTAGTTGAATTTGCTGAGGCGATAACTTTTGTAAAAGTTTTTGTTGTAGTCTTTGATTTAACATTTTTATTTTTTCATTTATTACGGTAAACGAAAAGTATTAATTAAAGTTGCGATTTAGATTTAAAATTCTGCGTTTTTTGGTGTTCTTGGAAACGGAATAACATCACGAATATTTGTCATTCCGGTAACAAATAAAATTAATCGTTCAAATCCTAATCCAAATCCACTATGTGGGGCAGCACCAAATCTACGTGTATCTAAGTACCACCACATATCTTTTGTTGGTAAATTAAGTTCAGTTATTCTATCGTTAAGCTTATTAAAATCTTCTTCGCGTTGCGAACCGCCAATAATTTCACCAATTTTTGGAAATAAAACATCCATTGCACGAACAGTTTTTCCATCTGCATTTTGTTTCATATAAAATGCTTTAATTTCTTTTGGATAATCGATAAGAATAACTGGTTTGTTAAAATGTTTTTCAACTAAATATCGCTCGTGTTCCGATTGTAAATCGGTTCCCCACGAAACAGGAAATTCGAATTTTTCGCCCGATTTCACAAGTATATCAACAGCTTCGGTATAAGTTAATCGTTTAAAATCATTATTTACAACAAACTCTAATCGTGAAATTAATTCTTTGTCGTACAGGTTATTAAGGAAATTCAAATCGTCTTTGCAGTTATCGAGAGCGTATTTTACAAGATATTGAACGAAGTTTTGTGCTAAATCCATGTTGTCTTCTAAATCGTAAAAAGCCATTTCGGGTTCAATCATCCAAAATTCTGCTAAATGTCTTGGTGTATTTGAGTTTTCGGCTCTAAAAGTTGGGCCAAAAGTATAAATTTCGGAAAGTGCCATTGCTGCTAACTCGCCTTCGAGTTGACCCGAAACTGTTAAGTTAGTTTCTTTGCCAAAAAAATCTTGTGCATAATCTATTTTGCCATCTTCTGTTTTTGGTAAATTGTTAAAATCTAAAGTCGAAACTTTAAACATTTGACCAGCTCCTTCGCAATCGGAACCTGTTATTACTGGTGTGTGAATATAACAAAAACCTTTGTCGTTAAAATATTTATGAATAGCAAAAGCCATGTTATGTCTTATTCTTAAAACTGCTCCAAAAGTGTTGGTACGTGGACGCAAATGTGCTATTGTTCTTAAAAATTCTAAGGTATGTCCCTTTTTTTGCAATGGAAAAGTTTCAGGGTCGGCAGTTCCATAAACCGAAATTTCTTTTGCATGAATTTCGACTGATTGTCCTTGTCCTTGTGAGTTTACTAGCAAACCTTTTATTTTAACACAGGCACCTGTAGTAATGTTTTTTAACGATTCTTCGCCAAAAACTGGAACATCAACCACAACTTGCATGTTGTTTATAGTAGAGCCATCGTTAATTGCAATAAAGTTTATGTTTTTATTGCCTCTACGGGTACGAACCCAACCTTCTATAACAACTTCTTTATCAAACTCTTTAGATTGAAGTAATTCTTTAATTTTTATGCGTTTCATTTTATTAATTTTTACATTGCAAAACTACTATGATTTTTAGAGGTCTCCAAAATATTATTTCCATTTCTCACTTAACTCCCTTATTGCGTCTTTTGCAATCCATTGAGCCGATTTATGAGGTTGATTTAATATTCTTTCAGAATACTCTAAAGCTGTTTTTCCTAATTCACAATTACGTTTACCTATTTGTCGTAAAGCCCAATTTACAGCTTTTTTTACAAAATTACGAGAATCGAAAGAGTATTTTTCAATTAAATTTAAATAAGGTATAAACATTTCGTTTTTGGCTTTTTTATCGTGAATGGCAATGCTTGCAATTAATGCAAATGCTGCCCTACGAATAAATTCTTCTTCATTTGCAGCCCATTCAAAAATTTTTTTTTCGACGAAAGATGTTTTATCAAAAATATTCATGCATGCTTGGTCGCAAATATCCCACGAGTTAAAATCTTTTACCCATAAATCTAAATCGAATTCGGTTAATTCCTTTGGCTTGGCTATAAAAACTGCAATCATTCGAGCTTCGTGATACTCTGTTTTCCATAGGTTTCGAGCAAGTTCAGTATTTTTTCCAATAATTTTTGCGAAATTTCGTAAAACTGGAATTCTAATTCCAAATGCTTTATCCGTTTTTATTCCAAACCGCTGCATTCCTTTTATGTTGGCTTCGTTTTTGTTTTCGTTAAGCCACGAAATTATTGCTGTAACATTATTCATGTTAGTGTTTTATTTTTTCAAATATAAACAATTCAACAAAATAATTACTTTTGGTTAAAAAAAATTATTATGAATTGGGAACAAATTAGAAATGATTTTCCGGTAACCAAAAATGCCGTTTATTTTCAAAGTGCAGGGATGTCGCCAATACCAAATCAGGTATTGGAAGTAATTATAAAAGCTTTTACAAAATTAAATCAGTTTGGTGATATTCATTTTATGGACGACCTTATTGAGACTGAAAAGCTTAATAAAATATTAGCA
>JAVHRJ010000328.1:0-3220 GCA_036171595.1 Bacteroidales bacterium | reverse complement strand
AATTTATGCGATTCTCAAGCATTTTTAATTTTTAAAGTTTCGGATAGTTGTGTTAAATTATATAAAAATAAATTTGGTGATGAAAATGTTATTATTTTACCTTACGAATTATTAAATGATAATCCTACATTATTTATTAGAACTCTTGAAAATTATTTAGAAATTAAACACTTTGAATATGAAACAGAAAAGGTGAATATTTCACTTGAACAAAATGATATATACTGGTATTTAAAAATATCAAATTTTTTCATGAAATTATTATTCCCTTTTGGAAAATACAAAACAAATATTTATTCAACATATAAAAAATTATTAGCTACAAATTTTGTAAAAAATACTATCCTTTCTAAAATAATAAATATTTTATCATTTATTTATGGAAAAAAACATGAAAATTTTAAAATTCCTAAAAATTTATTGACTAATTATAAAAACAATAATAATATTTTAAAAGATATAGATATATTTAATAACTATATACATTTATATACTAATTGAAGTTTATAATGAAGTATTTTATAATTGCAATAATTTTTTTCTGCTCTTGTTCTAACGAAGCAATAATTGAGAAGAATATTTTAACAAATGACACAGAAAATTTTTATTTTTCAATAGTTAACAACTCTAATTCAAATTCAAAATTCTCATTTTCACTTAATAATAAATTTTACGAATCTGAATCTGATATAAAAAAGGAGATAAATAAAATGTCTGAAAAAACAAATGACAGTTTATTTTATTATGCATGGAAATTTGTTTGCAATAATACATATAGTTACTCATCACTTATTAAACAAAATTGGTCAACTACTCCGTTACTTTATTTAAATTCGTTTGGTGTTGGATTATGTGGTAAACAAGCAAATGTTCTTTCAAATATCTGGCAAATGTTAGGTTACAAAACACGAATTTGGAATTTGAATGGACATATTGTTCCTGAAGTACAATATAAAGGTAGATGGAATATGCTCGATCCTGCTTATAAGGTATATTATTATAATAAATATAACAAAATTGCAAATGTAGAAGAATTAATGAAAGACCCAACACTTATTACCAACCCTAAAAAGGTAAATATAAATGACTATTATTACTATATAAGATGCACAGATAAATATGCAAAATTAATTTCTACTAGAAACGATAACTTTGTTATTAATGACAAAACAAATCAAAATATATTAAACAACTTTTTTATTACTCTTCCTCCGAAATCAATTTTAGAATTTCCAGGAATTTTTTGTAAAAAAGCAACTACAATAAATTCAACTGAATTACCTTATTACTCAAACTGTCGAATTAAAATTCCTCCAAACTGGGTAGGTGTTGTAAGTAATACACTTTTATTAGCAGATATTCAAGGTATAGGAACAGTAAAAATAAACAATGAAGAATTTAAAATAAACAGTGCTAATTTGTCAAAAAAAATATCTACACATAAAAAATTTATTTATGAAGTAGAAATCTTGAATCATGAAGATACAATAAGTCTAATATATTTTATAAACCCTATATTTTCAGAAATAAGAAAAAATAACACTTTAAGAATAAAAGGAGAAAACATTGAAACCATACAATTTAAACATATTTATTTGCCAGATTCTTTATCTGTATTAAAAAGATTAAGAAATCAATATTTTTGTTACGAAAAAGAAAGAATTAAATTATTTTATAAAAACTCAATAAAAAATTTTGTTATAACAAATAATTATAAAATCGAAACATTTGAAGAATTTTATTATTATCTGAATGAATATTGCGAAAAACAAAACTTAAGTGATAAAAATAAAATGATAATTATCGAAAGAATTAAGCATATTTTTAATAAAATCCCCAAAAATTCAAATTATAAATATTTTTTTGAAGCATTAAATCATATACCGAGAGAACTAATATTTTATGATATTATAAATTCTTCTGATAATTCATTTTATTTAGTTTTATTAAATCTAACAAAAAATTAATAGTAAATATTTCAAAACGTAATAATATGAAATTATTTAACTTAAGAGATAAAAAATATGAGAATATTAAGTCTGAATTATTAAAAACGTACCCATTACCAACTTTTTTGTCCATTAAGCCAGAAAAAAGCAAATGTAAAATTTGCCTTTTCAAATATCGCAACAATAATACGATTGCATTTAATGAGTTACGTTGATATTATTGAATTCCTAAAAAACCTATATTTGCATTGAGAACAAATAATCCGGTTCAAGTTTATCAGTATAAATTTTTCTGAAAATTTAGTCGGACAGTAGTGATATATTTTATAAATTTACATAGTATTTAACATAAGGAATTTCGAAAAAATTAAAGAGCGAACTATTCAAGCTGGTAATACCGAACCACCTCAAATAAAATAAATGAATAAAAGTAATAACATATTTGTTTTTGTAATTTGTGGCGATAATTCTCATGTACATACACTTAATTTTTCATTAAAATATTTAAAAACATTCTGTACTAATAAAATTATTATTGTTACCGACCTTTCTAGAAATAATGAAAAAATTGAACATGACAATATAATAAACATTAAAACGCCATCAAAATTCGATAACCATCAGGCAAGTATTTGGCTTAAAACTTCGCTTCATAACATATTGCCAAAAGGTCCGTTGTATTGCTATTTAGATAGTGATGTTATTGCTGTTAATGAAAATTGCAATAAAATATTTGAACAATTTAAAGCACCAATAATATTTGCACCTGATCATTGCAAAATGGAACAATTTAGTTCGTATGCAATAAATTGTAATTGTTTTAATAATTATAACAAAGAGAAAAATAATTTTGAAAATGAAATATCAAAGGTTGTAAATTCTTTAAATTACCCACCTGATTATTCAAATCAGAATTTAAGAAAATTATTTAGCATATTACAAAACATTAAACATTATCCTTTTAAAAACATTTTACCAATAATTAAAGCATTGCTATGTTTTATTGGATTTAATGTTAAAATAACAGATAATTTAATATTAAGTAAAAGCAAAAAATCTTTTATATTAATTAAAGAAAATTTTGAATTTCCATATTTAATATTTTACAGAAATGAAATTAAGAAAAAAACAAATTACAAATTTAATTGGTTTAAATTAAATTGGGTAAAACAAAATAATTTAAAATTCTCAAATAATACGTGCAATCATTTAATGCTAGCAATAAAAAACAAATTTAATGTTAATGTAAAAGATTACAATTGGCAACATTG
>JAVHRJ010000327.1:0-3234 GCA_036171595.1 Bacteroidales bacterium | reverse complement strand
CATTAGTTAATGTGAATAATGTTATTAGTGAAAATATTGAAATATTTCCAAATCCTGCAAACGATAATTTGAATATTGTTTTTTCTGAAATTCCAAAAGCAAAAGTCGAAGTTAAATTATTCGATAACATTGGGCAAAAGGTTGCTGAATACAAATTTGCTAACAAAATTAACGAAATTGATTTAAAGGGCTTTGCAGAGGGAATGTATTACATTAAAGTTGAAACAATAAATGGTAATATTTTAAATAAAATTGTAATTAACAAAAACTAATCAATAATAATATGAAAAAGTTTAATTATTATTTACAAAATGTTATTTTAGTTTTATTCGTAATAATAACATTAAATTTAAATGCTCAAAAAACTGTAAACGTCAAGCAATTTTGGCAAAATAAAATAAAAAGCCAGAAAGCATTTGTAGAAAATAAAGGACAGTTTGCAAATATTGATGACAAAAATGTTTTATATGCAAACATTGATAATTCCGAAGAATTTTATTTTACAAACAAGGGGTTGATTATAAAATTAGATACTGTTTTATACAAAAAACCATTTGCAAAAAAAGTAAAAGATATTTTTTCTAAAGAAGAAGAAGTTGAAAGAGAATATTTTAAAGAAACTTCATATTATTTGTTTGCCGAATGGCAAAATACAAACCCTAATGTACAAATTGAAGTGTCTGAGAAAACCAATGATTATTATACTTTTGGTTTAAATAAAGAAATTTGCTACGGCTATAAAAAAATAACTTACAAAAATATTTATCCTGATATAGATATTGAATATTATATTCCCGCTGATAGTTCCGGAATAAAATATAATATAATTCTTCGTTTGGGTGCCGATGTTTCTGATATTGCTTTAAAATACAGCGGTGATGTTAAACAATTGCAGTTTGATAGCAATGGGAACATTGTTATTAAAACTCCTTTGCACAATATTATTGAACATGCTCCAAAAAGTTATTATTTAAAAACTTTAGGTGATGTTTTGTCTTCTTATATTTTAAAAGATAATATAATAACATTCTTTGTTTCAAACACTAATAAAAATGAAACAACAATTATTGACCCATGGACTTCGGGAATTACGGGTTATACCGACCCTTGGGGTTATGATGTTGATTATGATAATAATAATAACTTGTATGTTTATTATAATGATTATAATGGTTCCAATCTTGGTCTTTATGTTAGAAAATTTTCACAAACAGGTGCATTGTTATGGACACACGTAATAACTTCACAAATAATGTACGAAGGAAATTTTTTAGTTGACAGGTTTTCTTCTGACAGAATATATATATCAGAGGGATTTAATGGAAGCGGAGCTACTGCATACAGAATTGATTTGAATGGAGTTGCTGATGGTTTTGTATCTCAGCAAAATGGAAATTTCAGAGAAATGTGGGATATGACTTTCAATTATAGTAAAAATAGAATTCTTGGAGTTGGCGGTGGCACTTGCTCAAACCTTAATGGAGGTTTAATTAATCTCTCAACAGGTGTAGCTAGTATTACTAATTTTACCGGATTAGCTCCAACTGATCAGGATATTGCATGCTTAACTGTTGATGCCCAAGGAAAACTTTTTGTGGTTTATGCTTATGCCGCTGGGTACATGGATAATTTAATTTCATTAATAAACAGTACTCTTGACGGAAATATTTGGCAAGTTAACCATGGAATGTATGGTTTTGGTGAGTGCACAAATCACGCACCTCTTTTTAGCTGTTTTGGACCAGGTTCCAATGCTTTTAACGGATTAGCAGTAAATAATGATTATTTATATTATTATGATGGACAAGGGTTAGCAGCATTTGATAAAATGAATGGTACAAATATAGCTGCAACTTCTGTTGGTTATTCAGGTCAATTTTATAATCCAAAGGAGCAGGGAGGTATAGTTGTTGATGATTGTAACAATGTGTACGTTGGCGGTCCAAATAGTAATATTTTATATTATAACTTTAATGGTTCAACTTTTACACAATTAGGAAATTTATCATTAGGCTGGGCAGGAAACCAAAGTGTATTAGATATTAAATTAGATACAAACGCAAATCTGTTATATGTTTCAGGTCATAAAAATGTTGGAGTTTATTCGGCACCTGTACAATGTAATAATCAAGCTTGCTCAATTGACAGTATTGTAGTTCAAAATCAAACCTGCGGAACAAATAATGAATTTACTGTTAATGGGACTCTGTATATTTCAATACTGCCAAATTCCCCAGCATTAGTTATTACCGACCAATTAAGCGGAATTTCACAAACATATTCGGCTCCATTTTCAAATAATATAAATTTTACTTTAAATAACATTCCATATTCTTCACAATCCGGTTCGTTAATAGCTACTTTTACAGGAGCATACTCATGCAGTTCAATTGTAAATTATAATGTGCCAGCTTGGATAACATTAAGTACAAGTTATGCTAATCCAACATGTGGAGCCAGCGATGGTGCTGCAGTAGTAAATATTTCAGCAAACGGAATTCCAAATTATTCTTATCAATGGTCATCTGGTCAGTCAACTGTAAATACTGCAAGTACAACTAATTTTATTAATTCAATTCCTGCTGGAGTGTATGTTGTTACAGTAACAAATGGCAATGGCTGTATTACTTCAGCAACTATTAATCTTAATAATAATGTGTCTTTTACTGCTGTTATTGATACTCAAAGCACAATTTCCTGCTTTGGGCAATGCAATGGTTCAGCAGTTGTTTCGCTTGGAGGTTCAGGTCAAAATCCACCATTTGATTATAACTGGTCAAATGGAATATTACATAATAATATAACATCACTTACAGATACTGCAAATAATTTATGTGCCGGTATAGTTGAAGTAACAATTACAGATAATAATGGCTGTAACGTGGTGTCTTCTATTGTTTTAAGCGAACCATCAGCAATTAATGTTAGTATTTCTTCTACAAACCCAAGCTGTTCGGGCTACTCAAATGGCTATGCTTCAGTTATAGTTAGCGGCGGAATATCACCATACTCGTATATGTGGAACACAAACCCAATTCAGTTAACTTCTACTGCAACAAATTTACCTGCAGGAAATTATTTAGTTTCAGTTACAGACAGCAACAACTGTGGTGATTTTGCAACAGTTACAATAATTGACCCACAACCTCCTCAGGCAAGTTATACTTATACAGCAAACGGTTTAACTGTAAATTTTGCGAACACCTCTTCAGCAGGAACTTATAACTGGGATTT
>JAVHRJ010000326.1:0-3244 GCA_036171595.1 Bacteroidales bacterium | reverse complement strand
ATGCAGCCATGCTGTATCGTTTTTACATGCTGTATCGGGGGCTTGCAGTATTTGGCATACTAAAGCGGTATCGTTGCAGCTATGTAAACCATCGCAACCAAGACTATCGGTTTTTACAAGCCAGGCTAATTGGTTTGGTCCTAAATTAGCAGTATCTTTACCTGAACCACACAGGGCAAAGCCATTATCACTCGTTTGTGTTATATCCCAAGCACGAAAACGAACGTAAGTATTTGTATCTCCCTGATAAAAATTTCTGCTCCAGATTACTTTTCCGTCATTATTAAATTTTATTACCTCTGAATAAATTGTTTGAATGTATGTATTCCAATATAATTCTTCCGGAGTTCTTTGTATAAGTAACACTTGATTTCCATCATTAGTACTCTTCAAATCTGCTACTTCAAGACCTAAAAATGGTGTTCCATACTCTTTTTCCCATAGAGTTTGAAATTGCCTGTTTATTTTAACAACTTTGGGTAAGTAATAATATTCATTATGAATAGTATTATAATAACTGAAATTCGTTCCTGTTAAATAGTAGGTACTATCACTTCCTTTTGAAATAGCTGAAATTCCGTTATAATCATTTTGGTTTGGGTCGGGATAATAATATTGTCCTAACACTTGCCCATTAGTATCAACATTTACCAAGTACCAGTTAGTATAAGTTGAAAGCACTTGTGTTGTACCTCCCATTAAATAATTATTATCGAAACCGGCAGACATTGAAAAAAGAACTTCGTGTACATTATATAACCCAATACTATTATGGCTTATATGGTTAAATTCATTGGTTGTTTTCCAAAATAACATATTGAATAGATAGTTTCCGCTCTGATGAGACAGGGTATCCCAATTGTTATCATACATTGTGGAGCCACCAAAAATTAAAGTTGTATCACGAATAAATATTTTATTCAAATCTATGCCCATTTTAGGTATTAAAGTATCTTTTATTATATTAAATAAAGTATCTGTTTTAATTAAAAAAGCATAGTCAAGATAATTTTTTTCGTAGAACCCACTTACTATAACATTATTATTGTGATTTATCATACATTCCGGTGCATAAAAACCTGATAGGCTATCGCCATACATAAAAATGTTATATGATAAGTTGCTTTTATTAATTCGGCAAAACAGTATTTTTTGGTTTGGACTATGTTGCCAGCCTGTTATAAAGTAAGAATCATGTAGTTCAATAATTTGATAAAATACAGGATTAGTGCCCGTAAGAAAAGTTGTATTAAATTCAGTGGGCTGTGTAAACCCACTGAACTTAATAATAATAAAGAACAATATAACGACTAACCTTTTCATTTATTAATATGAATTTGGCGACTACAAAGTATATCTCCATTCATATACAATGTTAATAAATAACTACCTGTAATACAAGATTTACAGTTTATTTTAATTTCACCTGCTGAATCTGTTAGTTTATAACTTTCCACATCTTTTCCATCAGATGAAATGAGCTTAATTTCGGCTGTTTCAAATTTCAGAGCCAACGAATACTTTACTACAAAAACTCCTTCAGAAGGATTTGGATAAACTTCAAGTACATAACCGCTATCTGTTGGTATAATACTTGTCATTGCAAGATAATCGCTGCCGAAATAAAAAACCTAATTTAATTTATCCTGTTGGGAGTACGAAGCTACTCCCAACAGCATAAATAGTATTATAATAATTAATTTCATTAAATTGTGATTATTCTACCACAAGTTTCTGTACGCAAATTATTTCTTCTTTGTTTCGTAAAGATATATAATAATTACCTTTTACAAAACGAGAAACATTAATTGTCTGAACCACTGATTATGTAATGATTTTTATGATTAACATGATTTGTATTTTCCATATTCTAAAACATTGTGCATTTGCTTACACACACCCTATAATCCCTAAAGGGAGCTTACCCGCAAATACATTCTCCCTTTTAGGGTTGGGGTAAATGAAAAAAACTCCCTTTATTCAATCTTAACAAATCGCTCATTACAATTCAAATTACTCCCTGTTACCCTTATGCCATATACCCCTTGACCCAGATCGTTTATATTAATAGTGGTTTCATTTTGATTTGTTATTACCTGCTTAATCTGCTTGCCTTGCATATTGTAAATTGTTATAGTTATAGGAGTAGTTATGGTTGTACGTATTTTTATATGTAACTCGTTTGTAGCTGGATTTGGGAATATTTCTACTTTTTTAGGATACCATGTTTCGGCAATACTACCTGTTCCGCAGTTTTTTACAAATATTTGTACTGTATCGCTGTTGTGCCAGCCCCAGGGGTCATGTACAGAAACAATAACATTCTGCATTCCGGTTGTTGTAGGGTAATAGGGCATAAGAGTGTCTATCCATAAAGGTAAAGCGTAAGGGTAATAAACACTATCTAAAGCAAGGGTTGTATTTGCATAAATAAAGTAGGGTGCACTTCTGCCTTTAAATTTTACTTGTAACCAAGCTGTATCGTTTTTACAGGCTGTATCGGGGGCTTGCAATATGTTACAAACAAGCAAAGTATCATTGCAACTGTGAAAACCATCGCAGCCTAAACTATCGGTTTTTACAAGCCAGGATTGAGGCGTGCCTGAGTTTATGGAATCATCACCTACATAACCACCAAAAATATAACCCTTATCATCTGTATTGCTTATACAATTAATACCAAAACTTAGAGCTGTTCCGCTTGACATAGGGTAATCATATTCTCTGGAGTAATTTATTTTATAGTTTTTATTCATTTTAACTACCAACCCTTTTTTTCTGCCCAAATAATCAAAACTCACAACTTCTTTAGTTCCTAAAAAAATAAATGAAGAATCCTCGTTTAATATTACATTAGTAACTTCCGAAAAATGTATTGAATCACCAACTATTTCGTTTCCTGTAAAATAAATTTCTTTGTATATACTTAAATCATCGTTTAACTCCAATAAACCTGCTTTATAAATATATATTCCCGAACCAACTGCAACATATTGTGATGACTTTTTAAATGTAGTTGCTATTTTATTATATGGTGCTTTAATGCAATTAGTAAATTCACCATCAAAAAGTACTGGATTACCATACGCTGCACTTATAATTTCATTTCCATTTAAATCAGTTTTTACCACCCAACCGTCTCTACGATTAAAACCAGTTACATAAGGTGGCGAATAGCTATCAGTAGTGCCAAATAAATAATAGTTATTTCCCATCTGTAGCCCTGTATTAAACCAACTATAAT
>JAVHRJ010000325.1:0-3268 GCA_036171595.1 Bacteroidales bacterium | reverse complement strand
AAATTGAAAAACGCAAAGATTATAATTTTAAAAAAGGGTTTTTAAGGTTCGACTATATAATTTAGAAATAAAAACTTTTTTAATTTAATCTAAAGAATACCTCGAGGCTTTGCCTCGGGCGTATTAATTGTTTTTATTACTTCTAAAATATAAAAATCAATTTATAGTTTATTATTATAATACTTCTAAAATACAATATTCGTAATTCTTAATCATTACTCTAAGCTTGATATACGACAGAATGACGTATGGTAAATTTTTAGAAATCAACTTTATAAAATATAATTTTTTTATCTTAAACTTAATTTGTGACAACTGTTCATAACTTTTTGCCCTTAATAATTAAGCACATACAATTTTATTAACAGAGTTATTAACATCTTATTAACATATACTGCTAAAATTCAGTAAAATACAAAAATCGCAACGAGTAATTTTCATATCCTTTTAAAAATAAGTGTTATATATTAAAAAATATATCTACTTTTGCCAAGTAAAACCAAAATTTAAATTTTATGAAAAAATTAGCTTTAACAGTTTTAGTAGCATTTGCAGTTTTAACTGTAACAAATGCACAGGAATTAAAATCAAAAGACGGAGTTCCAATAACCCCTGAAGCAGGAGATTATGCTATAGGAATTGATGCTACTCCAATTTTTAATTTCTTTGGAAATTTTATTAAAATTAACAGCGGTGCAGCTTTTGCTGACCCAGCTACTTGGAGTTTTGTTGATGGCACAAACGCTATTTATGGAAAGTATTTTGTTGATGCAAATACAGCTTATCGTGCTACAGTTCGCTTAGGAATGACATCAAATTCTTCAAAAAATTATGTAACTCAAGATGGTCAAGCTGACCCTTTAGTAACAGTTGAAGATAAAATGAAAGTTAGCGATCGTAACATTATTATTGGTGCTGGTTTAGAAAAACATCGTGGAAAAGGTAGAATGCACGGTATTTATGGTGCTGAATTTCAAATTATGATGTTAGGTGGGAAATCAAAATATACTTATGGAAATGCATTTTCATCAACAAATGTTGCTCCAACAACAACCGATTTTGGAACTAACATCGCTGGTGCATCTAGAATTACCGTTGATAAAACAGGTAGCACATTAGGATTTGGCGTTAGACCATTTGTAGGAGTTGAATTTTATATTCTTCCTAAAATTTCTGTTGGTGGCGAATTTGGTTGGGGTCTTGGATTTGCTTCACAAGGTGATGGCGAAGTTACTTCAGAATCATGGGATGGTGCTAATAGCACAGTTAAAACTGTAACTACAAAAACAGGTGGTGGCGGTTATTTTGGTTTTGATAATGACAACTTTAATGGTTGCATTAACATGACCTTCCATTTCTAAAATCTTATTATTAAACAAAAAGCCGTTCCAATATTTGGAACGGCTTTTTTGTTTTAAATTTGCTACCTTTATAAAAAATAATGATATTAAATGGTTACTTACTTAATAATTGCTGCGGTCTCATTGGTTAGTTTTTCGGCATTTACCAATCGCGAAGTTTATCATAAATTAATGTTTAATCCATATCAAATTAAACATTCCAATCAATGGTACCGATTTGTTTCGCACGCATTTATTCACGCAAATTGGGAGCATCTTATTTTTAATATGTTAACTCTATACTTTTTTGGAATTTTTGTTGAATCTGCTTTTGCACACTATTTCGGTAGTAAAGCTGTTCCATTATATATTTCAGAGTTTGTTTTAGCTTTTATTGTTTCATCAATTCCATCTTATATTAAATATAAAGATAATTACGCTTACAATGCAGTTGGTGCATCGGGAGCAGTGTCGGCAATTTTATATACTTCAATATTGTTCGATCCATTAAATAAAATTTATTTATTTTTCATTCCAATTGGCATTCCAGCTTTTATTTTTGGAATAATTTATTTGGCTTATTCGGCATATATGTCAAAGCGTAATACCGATAATATTGGACACGATGCACATTTTTGGGGAGCTGTATTTGGATTTGTTTTCCCATTAATATTTAGGCCACAACTTTTAAATGAATTTATTGATATTGTTAAAAATTATTTTTAATTGTGAGAAATGTTATTTTTTTAGATAGAGATGGCGTAATTAACAATAACAGTTTGTATTATGTTTACAAACCCGAAGATGTCGTTTTTAATAGTGGTGTATTTGAAACATTAAAATTATTGCAACAAAAAGGCTTTGAGTATATTGTTATATCAAATCAAAGCGGAATATCTAAAGGTGTTTATTCGAAAAAAAATGTTGAAAATGTGCATAATTATATGAGACAAGAATTTGAAAAACATGGAATAAAAATTTTAGAGTTTTATTATTGCACTCATCATCCCGATTTTGAAAATTGTTTATGCCGCAAACCAAAAACATTGTTGGTCGAAAAGGCAATTGCACGTTTTAATATTGATAAAACGAAATCTTATTTTGTTGGCGATAAACAAACAGATGTCGAAACTGCCTTAAATTATGGTATTACACCAATTTTAGTTGAGCCTAATTTAAATTTAAAAACAATTATCAGTAAAATAAGCACATTGTAGTTATTCTGAGTGATTAGCGAAGAACCGAGCTTGCGAGTTTGCCGAAGGCAATCTTTTTTTCTCTATTAATGAAAAAACAAAAAAAACTTGACAAGTAAGTATATAAATTGCATTTTTTCCTACTATCCTTCATATTTCCTAAAAAATAAGTCTGTGTTTTTTGCAATAAATTATTGCGTTTATTCGATAAAATATCAAATACTACGAAAGATCTTTATATGCATCTCATATTCATACGTAATTTCACGTGATATCACATGAAACTTCATGAAATCATGTGTAATAACGAAATTTCTTTTTAAAACACAACAGGATTTTCTCGTGTTATCACGTAATTTCTTTTAAATCTATTATTAGTAGCATAAAAATCAAAAGTGTTTAAACTGCTAATAATTTAACGTAAATTAAATAATTTATTTTGTAATTGTTAAATTTTCTTTTATATTTGAAGAGAGTTTAAATGCTGAGTTTCAAGCTTGTCGTCTTAAATTTTTGGGCTTTAACCAATGGGACTGACAAGGCATTGCTTTAAGTTTTTTTAAACAATAATTTATTTTGCCATATAATCTTGCCACATAATTAGCATGTATTTCCCTTTTTCTTTTAAATCGCGAAAACCAAACTCGTAACAAAAAAAGTAAACATTACCATTTTTAGCTTTCCAGTAATGAGTAAAATAATTAAAATCGAATCCTTCTTTTTTTAAAACTT
>JAVHRJ010000324.1:0-15827 GCA_036171595.1 Bacteroidales bacterium | reverse complement strand
ACTATTTACTGTTTTTACATGTTTTTAATCCAAACAAAGTGTAAAGTGGACAAAAACTAATCGAGCTAGTTAGTAAAAAAACTCCCGATAATATTAGCAAAACAATACCTAAAACTCCTGTTAAAATGTTAGTGAAAAATAAAATTACTACAATTGCCGCAATTGTTATTCTAACAATTTTATCGACTAACCCCATGTTTTTTTTCATTTTTTTTTTATTTTTTTTAATTTAATATGGCAAAGTTAGGGGCATAAAAAGTTAAAGTATGTAATAAATGTTACACAGTGAAATTAAAAAATATATGGGAAAAATTTATATGTATGTTTTTTATAATCAGAATATTCTGAATAAAATTTAGAAAGTAAATTTTCTTCATAATTCGATTTAAAATAAAAAAGTATGAGTAAGCAAATGCTAATAAATATTTTCCAACTGCTTTCTATGTAAATTCCAAAAAATAAGGTTGAAACAATTATTCCTGAGTAAATAGGATGTCTTATAACTTTGTAAATGCCCGTTTGTATTAAATTCCCATTCTCTTTTGGTGTTGGAAAAGCAGTGAGATTTTTATTTAATTGAAATAGTGCAACAAACATCATTATAAATGATAATATAACAATAGTTAAACACGAATATCTTATGTAAATGTTTAAATTAAATTGCAAGTAATTTATAGGAATTAAATATGCTGTAAGCAAAATTATTTGTATGCTTACATAAATAATATCTTTTTTTGCAATTTTATTCACTTTAATATTGTTATTTTATTTCGCGAAAGTGATATAATATTTTCGTTTTCTATTTGTTTTAAAATACGGCTAACTACTTCGCGGGTTGTGCCTAATTCGTATGCAAGTTGTTGATGTGTTATTTTTAATTCATTTGTATTAAACATATTTGCTTTTTGTTTTAATAGTTCAATAATTCTTATATCGAGCTTTTTAAATGTAACTGAATTTACTACTAATAATAGTTCTTCGAACCTTTTTTGATAGAGTTCGAAAATAAAATCAGACCACTCAGGAAATACTTTTATCCAATCGCTTGCTTTATTTATTGGAATTAATAAGATTTTTGCTTCCTCTTCAATTATTGCTTTAATTTTACTTTTGTTATTATGTATTCCTGCTAAAAATGACATAATGCAGCTTTCGCCTGGTTTTATGTAATAAAGTAAAATTTCTTTTCCGTTTTCGTCGGTTCTTATAACTTTTACAATTCCCGAAATAACAATAGGTAATGTTTTTATGTATGAGTCGAAATCTAAAATTGTTGTATCGGTATCAAAAGTTTTAATTTGGCCAAAGGTTAAAATTTCGTCATTTAAAATTTTACTAAATAATTTGCTATTTGTTATGCTGTCCATTGTGAGTGTATTATTGCAACTAAAAATGCTTTATTCTTATCGGTCTTAAATACAAATATTAACGATTCCCAATCTAACCCATCATATTTTTCATCAAATCCATTTAAATAACATTCTACAAAATCGCAATTAGGAAATACTTCCTTTATGTTGTTAGTTGAGTTGCTAATACTATTTAATTTATTTATTGAAATTTCAGCAATTGAAAAATCTTTATCGTACACGAATTTATTAAAATAATTATTAAAGCTTAATTTAATAGTATCACCTGAGCCATCATAAACTCCCCATGTAATAATTTTATTCGATTTATTTAATTCAAGAATTTCTTTTGTGCTTAATTTTTCACAAATTGTAGTATCAACATAAAGGTAAGGTGAAAATATCAAACCATAATTATTATTCACATTATTAATAAATTGTAAAATGTTATTATTTTTTAAATTTTGCAAAATGTTATAAGTAGTTGACATCAATAGCGAATCTTTATTTGAAATACAATTGATGTAGATACTATTATTTATTTTAGTTGAATCTAATGTGTTTTCTGTGTCAGATGTAGTTTGGTTACAACTGACAAATATTAAAAATATATATTTAATTATTTTCATTAGTATTATTGTTAATTTTAAAATATTTACGAGTTATAACTTTTTTTAGCTCACGAACAATTATTTGATGTGCAATTACTTCAACTTCATTGTAATTTGTTAATTCTTTTGTTGTTTTTTCAATATCCTTTTCACTAATATCTATTTGGTATAAAACAGACAGTAATTTACTGAAATTATTTTGTGCTAATACAGTAATTTGCTTTGTTAATTGAATATGTAAATTAGAATAAATATTTTCTGATTTTTCGGGAAAGTTTAGAGTGATTCCAAAAATTGCAAAATCTTTAATTATTTGTTTTATGGTTTCTTCAATAATTAAATCATTATTCAGAAATTCCTGTAAATTGTTATTGTTTATATTTGGTAATGGCATTTTACAATTTGTTAACAAAGTCAATTAATAAATTTACAATTTCGTTATATTTTCCTAAACTTAAATTTTCGGGCGTATCTGCAGGATTGTGATATGGACCTGTTTTTCCTTGTGAATAAATAAAAAAACTTTTTACACCAGCCATATAAAAAGGTGCGTGGTCGCTATTGTTTGAGGCACCTCGAGTTTTTATTTTAGGTAAATATTTTTTTTCTTCGTTAATATTTTTTAATGTTTCAAATTCTTTATTAAAAACTGTGCTATTAACAATAGTAATACCATCTTCGCCACTTCCTAATATATCCATGTTTAATAAAAATTTAATCTTGTTCAATGGTATAAGTGAATTATTTACAAAATATTGCGATCCAACTAACCCAACTTCTTCTCCAGTAAAAAATATAAACGCAATAGTATATTTTGGTTTTATTGTGCAAAATGTTTTATATAGGTCTAGTAGCATTGCAACTCCACTTGCGTTGTCGTTGGCACCACAAAAAATAGCATTTCCTAATTCCCCCAAATGGTCATAATGTGCTGTAAAAGCAATAACCGAATCACTACTTCCTGGAATTATTGAAAAAACATTTCTAGTTTTATATTTTTTAATTTGTTTTGATGTAAAACCTATGTCAATAAATTTAGCATCTATAGGAAACGAGTATGTCGGAATTTCCATGCTTACCCAGTTTAATGGTTCGTTTTCTTGAGTTTGCATTGTGTTACGGTTTACAATAGTAATTATTCCTTTAGCATGTAAATTGTTGCTATTAATAATGTTGCTAACAATAGCTTTTAAAGTTTTATCATTTGATAAACTAGTGTCAATAACTATAAAAGAATTATTTAAATTTTGAGTAAGGGTATTTGTGAAATTTGTTTTATCTAATTTTATTATAGGAAATTTTCCTTTACAACTTTTTGAATTTGGATGAATTATAAATTCAGACCCACTTTGTAGTATAGTCGAATCAATTTTTAAAATACCTAATTTAGTTATAACTGAAACTGGCATTTTAAAATTTTGAAATTCAAATTTTGAGTTACTATTTTTATTTTTTTTTAATTCCGAAAAAATAAATTTTGAAGCTTTTTTTACTCCTTTATTTGTATAACCTCTACCGTGTAAATTGTTTGAACATAATGTAGAAATTATTTGTTTCGCATAAATAATATTTTGCCCAAATGAATTATTAATAATAACTATAAATAAAAAACAAAAAACAAATATTTTATTGTAAGTGCTTGTCATATATCTGTATTTAAATAAAACGACGTGAAATTAATTCTAAAAAATTTGTAAACGTTTCTGAATCTGTGTTTTTTACTGTGTTGTAAATTAACTTTTTAGCTTCATCAAAATTATCCATTTCGTTTATTGAATCAATAGTTTTATTGTATAAATCGTTGTTGTTATCGAATAAATTACGATTAAACATTATTCTGTCGTTTAAGCTAATAGCTGTTTTTATGTTCGAAATAGGTTTTAATAATTTACTCGATGAATTTTGGTTTTCTTTTATTTGCAATGAATCCGATAAAGTTTTAATGTTTGATTTGCGATATTTGTCAGATAAAGTTTTGTTGTCTTCGTTTGTTTTTTCTTCGGTAAGAGTAACTATATTATTATCAATTTCCGATTCAAATAAAGTTGGTTCAATTTTTACAACATTCTCTTTTTCATCACTTAATATGTTAATTTCGTTTAATTCTTTTTGTTTTTCAACTTTTTGATTGATTATATTTTGTTTATTATTATTTTTAGTAAGTATTTCGTTATCGCCCACTAAATCAGTTACATCATTTTCGTTTTTTATTAAAATAGGTGATTCATTTGTAACCTTTTTTGATGAAATTGTTTCATTTGTATTAATGCTAATTATATCAATTTTTAATAAGCTATCATAAGCTTTTCTTAATTTATCGAGGGCAAGGTCTTTATCAATTTGAGTAATTTTTTTTTCAATAATATTTTTTGTTTCGTCAAGTAATTCAATAATTTGACTTGTTTTATCGTTATTTGCCATAATATTATATTAAATTCATGAAATTAATTTTAATATTTGTAATAAATTTAGTGTTAATTTAAGAAAATATATATTTCAATGCTTGTGATGAGTTGAAAATTGGGAGTTTACTAATGCAAACGAGCAATTTTTAAATCAAACATAATTAAGAAATTGAAGTTTTCTTGCAAACACTACGTATTTATTTTATTTTTGTAAAGTTAATCATTTGAAATAAATCGACGAAATTAAATTATGTTTTTAGAAAATACCGGAAAAAATGCCCCAAAAAAAGGTTGGATTGAAGTTATATGTGGTTCAATGTTTTCTGGAAAAACTGAGGAACTAATTCGTCGTTTAAAACGCGCAAAAATTGCACGTCAAAAAGTTGAAATTTATAAACCTAAAATTGATGTTCGCTATTCCGTTGATGAGGTTGTTTCGCACGATGAAAACACAATTAACTCAACACCAGTTGATGCTGCATCAAATATTTTATTATTAGTTAGCAATGTTGACGTAGTAGGAATTGATGAGGCCCAATTTTTTGATGAAGCTCTTTTAGATGTTTGTAATTCGTTAGCAAATAATGGAGTTAGGGTAATTGTTGCAGGTTTGGATATGGATTTTATGGGTAACCCTTTTGGTCCAATGCCTGCTATACTTGCTGCTGCCGAATATGTTACAAAAGTTCATGCAATTTGTATGCACTGTGGCAATTTAGCTCATTATTCTTATAGAAAAGTTGAAAGTAATAAATTAGTTCTTTTAGGTGAAACTTCTGAATACGAACCTTTGTGCAGAGATTGTTACAATAAGGTTATAAATAAATAAGATGGTTAATTATACAGCAAACGAAATAGCTTCAATTACTCGAGGTCAATTAGTTGGTAATAGCGATATTAAAATTAGTCGTTTGCTAATTGATAGTCGTAATCTTGTGTTTCCTAGTGAAAGTGTTTTTATTGCAATAAGTGGTGAGAGGCATGATGGAAATACTTTTGTTCCTGAATTATATAAAAAGGGAGTTCGCTGTTTTTTAGTTTCAAAACAAATTACAGAATCATATCCCGATTCTGTTTTTATTATTGTTCGAAACACATTAACTGCTTTGCAAGAGTTAGTCGCTTTTCACCGAGCAAAATATAATTATCCGGTTATAGGAATAACAGGTAGCAATGGTAAAACTGTTGTTAAAGAATGGCTTTTTGAACTTTTAAAAGATAAAAAAATAATTGTTCGAAACCCTCGTAGTTACAATAGTCAGGTTGGTGTGCCTTTATCGGTTTGGCAAATGAATGAAAATCATGAGCTTGCAATTTTTGAAGCAGGAATTTCTAAAGTATGTGAAATGGAGCGACTTGCAAAAGTAATTCGACCCGATATTGGAATTTTTACAAATATAGGTCCTGCACATCAAGAAAATTTCGAAGATTCAAAACAAAAGGTTAGCGAAAAATTGAAGCTCTTTGCTAATTCAAAATTTTTGGTTTATAGTAATAATTATCCGATTATTACTGAACTTGCATCAAAATTTTGTGTCGAAAATAAAGTAAAACAATTTGTTTTTGGAAATGAAAAAGGTGCAGATTTGCAAATTGTTAAAACAAATAAGTTAGATAAATATACTTTAGTTGACGCATTGTACAATGGCGAATTGCTCACAATAAAATTGCCATTTATTGACGATGCCTCAATTGAGAATTGTGTAATTTGTTGGTCAACTCTATTAGTTTTGGGGTATAAGCACGAGTTTATTGCTTCGCAAATGTTAACTCTTGCACCAATAGCAATGCGTTTGCAAATGAACGAAGGAATTAATAATTGCACAATAATTAATGATACTTACAATTCCGATTTGGCTTCGCTACGTATTGCAATAAACTTTTTAATGAATCAAAACCAACATTCTACAAGAGTGTTAGTTTTATCTGATATACTGCAAAGTGGTTATAATGAAGAAATTTTATATTCAGAAGTTGCCGATTTAATTAATGGTAATAAAATAGATATGTTAATTGGTATTGGGCAAGCTGTTTCGCATTTTGCAGATAAGTATAAAACTAACAAAAGATTTTTTAATTCATCTACAGAGTTTATTCAAAATATTCCATTATTAAAGCTAAATAATTGTACTATATTACTAAAAGGAGCTAGAAAGTTTGAGTTCGAAAAAATATCTAAAAGATTACAACAAAAGGCACATGAAACTGTTTTGGAGGTTAATTTGAATGCTTTTGTGAATAATTTAAATGCTTATAAGTCGCTACTTGCTCCAAATACAGAAATTATGGCAATGGTTAAAGCTTTTTCTTATGGAAGTGGATTATTCGAAATTGCTAACATATTGCAATACGAAAAGGTTAAATATTTAACAGTTGCTTATGCCGACGAAGGTATAGAATTACGACAAGCTGGAATATCAACTCCAATAATGGTAATGAGTCCAGAACCTGGAAGTTTTGAATCTATGCTTGAATTTAATCTTGAACCAGAGCTTTATAATTTGCGAGTTTTACAAATGTTTTTAAACGAAGTAAAAAAACAAGGAAAACAAAATGTAAATGTTCATATTAAAATTGATACAGGTATGCATCGTTTGGGCTTTGAAGAGTCGGAGATAGAGTTACTTTTGTTTAAATTAAAAAATAATCCTTGGTTAAAAGTAAAGTCTGTATTTACACATCTTACTTCAACCGATGATAAAGATGATGATGCATTTACATTTGAACAAATAGAATTATACAATTTAATTGTAAATAAAATTGAAAATGCTTTAGGTTATAAGTTTATAAAACATATACTTAATTCAGCTGGCGTAGAGCGGTTTTCGAAATATTCGTACGATATGGTTCGACTAGGAATTGGGCTCTATGGTTTTTGCACTAATAACGCTTTAACTGGAAAATTGCAAAATGTTATTTCATTAAAAACAGTAGTTTCGCAAATTAAAAACGTACCAGCAAATAATTCTGTTGGTTATAATAGAAAAGGTAAGCTAAATCGCGATTCTGTAATTGCCACAATACCTATTGGATATGCCGATGGATTAAATAGAAAACTAGGAAATGGGGTAGGAGTGTTTAAAGTTAATGGCGTACTAGCACCAACTATTGGAAATATTTGTATGGATATGTGTATGATTGATATTACCGAAGCAAATGCAAATGAGGGTGATGAAGTAATTATTTTTAATTCAGTTGAAGAAATATTAAAAATTTCAAAAGAAATAGGAACAGTGCCTTACGAGATATTAACAGGTATTTCGAGAAGAGTTAAACGAATTTATTATCACGAATAAAATTGCCTAAAATATTTAATTTAAATATTAAAAGTTGAAATTTGAAAATGTTTTTTATCATCTTAACAAAGTGAAGAATCTAAATTTAAATATAAAACAATAAACCTTTATTCGAAAATCTTTAATAAAAAATGATTTCACTATCAGTTGTTATAATAACATATAACGAAGAGAAAAATATTGAACGATGCATAAAATCTGTTCAAAACGTAGCAGATGAAATTGTTGTTGTTGATTCATTTTCAACTGATAGAACTAAAGAAATTTGTGAAAAATATAAAGTTAAGTTTTTAAAAAACACATTTGTTGGTCACATCGAACAAAAAAATTGGGCTGTATTGCAAGCTAACTCAAATTTTATTTTATCGCTCGATGCAGACGAAGCGTTATCAAATGAACTCGAAAAATCAATTCTTGAAATAAAAAATAAATGGAATTTTGATGGATATTTTTTTAATCGCTTAACAAATTATTGTGGCAAATGGATTAAACATTGTGGTTGGTATCCCGATAAAAAATTACGATTGTTTGATCGTTCAAAAGGCAAATGGGCAGGCAATAACCCTCACGATTACTTTGAGATGAGTGTTGGAACTACAACTTCATTTTTAAAAGGTGATTTGTTACATTATTCTTATTATTCAATATCTCAACACATTGCACAAGCAAACAAATTTTCTGAAATTGGAGCAAAATCCGCTTTTAATAATGGTCGACAAATAAGTTTTATTGCTCTAATTTTAAAGCCAATATGGAAGTTTATACGCGATTATTTTTTTAAAGCAGGTTTCGTAGATGGCTATTATGGTTTTGTTATTTGTAAAATATCTGCAAAAGCCACGTTTTTAAAATGTTTAAAAATTAGAGAATTAAAAAAAACTAGTTTTAAATAAATTTAACAAAGTTTTAAAACCAATTAATTCTTATATGTAGCTGAAAGTTAAAGCTATGTATTTTTTGAATTTTAAAATGGAATTATATTAATTTCGCAATGGTTAAAATTAAATTAATTTTGCTTTTTAAATAGCTTAAACCTAATGTTTGTACTTTTAAGAAAAGAAATTGGAAGTTTTTTCTCGTCAATTACAGGTTATATTGTGATTATTGTTTTTTTGCTGATTAACAGCATGTTTATGTGGATTTTTCCTGGCGAATTTAATATAATTGACAGTGGTTATGCAAACCTCGATTCACTTTTTATTATATCACCATGGGTATTCTTATTTTTAGTGCCTGCTGTAACAATGCGTTTGTTTAGCGACGAAAAAAAAACTGGAACTATGGAACTTTTACTTACTCGCCCATTGTCCGATTTTACTATAGTATTTGCTAAATATTTAACAGGTTTATTTTTAGTTTTATTCTCGCTTTTACCTACAGTAATTTATTATTTAACAATATATTATTTAGGTAATCCAATTGGAAATCTCGACTCGGGAGGAATACTTGGTTCATATATTGGATTATTCTTTTTGGCTGGTATATACGTGTCTATTGGTTTATTAGCTTCTTCACTTACCGAAAATCAAATAGTTGCATTTATTATTTCAATGATATTGTGCTTTGTGTTTTATTTTGGTTTCGATTCTATATCAATGTTATCCGTTTTTAAAAATTTCGATTCACTAATTGTAAATATTGGGATTAATGAGCATTATCACTCAATAAGTCGTGGTGTTGTTGATTCTAGAGATATTGTGTATTTTGTTAGCATAATTACTATGTTTTTGTTTTTATCAAAAACTATTTTAACAAGTAGAAAATGGAAATAAAGGCAAAAAAACAAAATAGAAGGTTGTATAAAAGACGAACTTTTGTCGATTTAGCTATGATTATTGCTATAATAATATTTATTAATTACATATCTTCTTTTTTCTTTTTTCGTTTAGATTTAACAACCGAAAATCGTTATACATTAGCTCCTACAACTACTAAATTACTTCAAAATTTAAATGATGTTGTTTACGTAAAAATTTATTTAGATGGCGATTTACCAGTAGGTTTTAAACGTTTGCAAAAAAGTATAAAAGAAACCTTAGATGAATTTATTGTTTATGGTGGTGAAAATATTCAATATGAATTTATTAACCCCTCTGAAAATACTGATAAAAAAGAACGTGAAAATTTTTACCGTCAGTTATATCAAAAAGGTTTAACGCCAACTAACTTACAGGAAAAAGATGATGAGGGAACACAATCGCAGAAAATTGTTTTTCCAGGTGCATTAGTTTCATATAAAAATACTGAAGCACCAGTTGATTTTTTGAAATCTAATATGAGTCAAAGTCCCGAGCAAAATTTAAATGGCTCTGTCGAAGAAATTGAATTTCAGTTAGTTTCTGCAATTCTGAAATTAAAAAGAGAGTTCGGACAAAAAATCGCTTTTATCTATGGTCATAGCGAGCTCGAGAGTTCTGATGTCGAAGATATTTCAAATTCATTATCTGAATATTATAGCGTTGAAAGAGTCAAAATTGATAGCAAATTAAATAGTTTAAGCGAACGTGTAGAAGACTCAGTTGGGTTTAGGGTTCATAATAAATACGATTTAATTGTTATTGCAAAACCCGATTCAATGTTTAAAGAGCAAGATAAATTTATTATTGATCAATTTGTTATGCTTGGTGGTAAAGTGTTGTGGCTTGTTGATGCAACTACTGCCGAAATTGACAGTTTAGCATATACGAGCAGTATTTTAGCTACAATAAAAGATGTAAATATAAATGACCAATTATTTAGATATGGGGTAAGAGTTAATCCAAATCTTGTTCAGGATATACAAAGTGCAATGATTCCAGTTAATACAGCTCTTGCTGGTGCACAACCTCAGTTTACTCCTGAACCTTGGATTTATTTTCCTTTACTTCAACCACAATTTTTACATCCTATTGGGCGTAATGTTAATTTAGTAAAAGCTCAGTTTGCAAGCAGTATCGATTTTGTTGGAGATGATAATAATATTACCAAAACAGTATTACTTTCAACTTCTCAAAATTCACGAATTTTAAATGCCCCTGTTCGAATAAGTTTAGATTTGATTAGAGAAAAACTTAATCCAGCAAATTTTGGCAAGTCAAATTTGCCAGTTGCAGTTATGCTCGAAGGGAAGTTTTCGAGCGTTTTTAAAAATCGATTAACTCCCGAAATTTCTGATAGTCCGCAAATTTCATTTAAATCTGAAAGTGTTCCCACAAAAATGGTCGTTATTAGTGATGGCGATTTAATTCGTAACAATATTCAGAAAATGGGTTTTAAAACAAATGCTTTACCACTTGGTTATGATAGATTTACGGGCGAAACATTTGGCAATAAAGATTTTCTGTTAAATGTTATAAATTACATGCTCGATAATACTGGTTTTATGAATTTACGTTCGCGCGAAATAAAATTAAGATTATTAGATAAATCAAAAATTGATGATAGCAAAACCTTATGGCAATTTATAAACACCGTTATACCAATAATTGTAATTTTGATTTTAGGTGCAATTATTTCAATTTATAGAAAACGAAAATATACAAAAGAAATATCTAATGAGAAGTAAAATTACACTTTTAATATTTATTACATTGCTTGTTGTATCGGCTGTAATTTATTTTACTAATAATAATGGAACAATAAAAAAAGAACTTCGCGATTTTGCAGTAAAAGATACGGCTTCAATAACAAAAATATTTTTAGCAGATAAAGAAAATCATACTGTTACTTTAACTCGTGAAAATGAAAATTGGAGAGTTAATGGCAAATATTTTGCACGTCCCGATGCAATTAAAATATTGCTCCAAACTATTGCTAATGTTGATGTTAAGTCGCCAGTATCTAAATCAGCTTTAAATAATGTAATTAAAAGATTGGCTACAAAATCAATAAAAGTAGAGATATATAATGGCAATAACTTAATTAAAGTGTATTTTGTTGGCGAATCTACTCAAGACCAATCGGGCACATATATGGTTCTCGAAAATTCTTCAGTGCCTTTTGTTACACAAATACCAGGTTTTACAGGTTATTTAACTGTTCGATATTTTACCGATGAAGTTTTATGGCGAAATAATTCAATATTTTTATATAAATTTAAAGATATAGCATCTGTTTCGGTTAATATTCCTTCAAGTACCGAGAAATCTTTCACAGTATTTAACGATGATAATAATAATTTTAGATTGCAAGACATTAATAATAATGAAATATCGGGTTTTGAAAAGCAAATTGTTAAAGAGTATATTTTTAAATTTAAAAATGTAAAATCCGAATCGTATCTCGATGAATTTTTTTCAAAAAAAAGAGTTGACTCATTACTCAAAGTTACGCCAATAGAAATAATTACAGTTAAAAATAGAAATGGTGAAACAAATTCATTGAAATTGTATTATCGGCCAAATATTGGAGAAGTTTTTGGCGATGATGGCAAATTACTTCCACATAATCCAGATGCAATGTATGGAATATTAAATGACAATAAACAGGTTGTTTCTTGTCAGTTTTTTGTGTTTGACCCATTAATGAAAGATATTTCATATTTTTTAAAAAATAACAAGAAACTAAAATTTCATTAATAATGATTCTAAAAATATTTAAACATTATTAAGAATTTGTTTTCTATTTGCTAAATTTATCTCGACGTATATAAATAGCTAATAATCAAATTATTAAATAAGTTTAAAATGATTAAGCGTTAATTTTCAAATTCTCCTAATTTATTTTTTGAAATATTTAATAAACATTTTTATCTTTACAGTTAATAATTTTGTAAAAAATAATTTAAAATTAAAATAATTAAACATGAATTTTGTAATTTCTAGTTCAGGATTATTTGCTCATTTGCAATCAATTAAGCAAGTTATTAGTTCAAAAAACTCATTGCCAATACTCGATAATTTTTTATTCCAAATTGAAGGGAAAAACTTGCAAATAACAGCCTCCGATTTAGAGTCAACATTAATTACTAATTTAGAATTAGCAAATGTTGATGGCGAAGGAATTATTGCAATTGAAGCAAAAAGAATGCTCGATATTTTAAAAGAATTTTCGGAGCAACCACTTACATTTAATGTTAATACCGAAACTTTTAAAGTTGAAGTATTATCGCAAAACGGAAAATTCGAATTAATAGGCCAAGATGGTAACGATTTTCCAAAATTACCAACAATAAAAAAGGGTAAAGGCTCAAAAATAAATTTAACAGCCGAACTCTTATTGAATGGAATTAATAAAACAATTTTTGCCACAGCCGAAGATGAGCTTCGCCCTGTAATGAATGGAATTTTTATAGAAATTAGTCCTGAAGAAATACGCTTTGTGGCTACCGATGCTCATAAGCTTGTTAGATACAAAAGATTTAATGTTGAAACAGAAGTTTCATCATCTTTTATTCTTCCTAAAAAACCTGCTTCGTTGTTAAAAAATTTAATATCAAAAGGTGCAGAAAATATTGAAGTTGAGTTTGATGAAAAAAATGCATTTTTTACAATTTTAACAAATAAATTAATTTGTCGCTTAGTTGAAGGTAATTACCCTGCATATAATTCTGTTATTCCTGTTGATAATCCTAATAAACTTACCATTGATAGGGTTGAATTAATTAATAGCTTAAAACGTGTAAGTGTTTTTTCAAACCAAGCTACAAATTTAATTAGATTGCAAATCACTGGAAATCAATTAACTATATCGGCGCAAGATATTGATTTTTCAATATCAGCTGTTGAAAGAATTCCTTGTGTATTTGAAGGCGATTCAATGGAAATTGGTTTTAAATCGTTATTTTTAATGGACATATTGTTAAATTTATCTTCAACCGAGGTTTGTTTCGAACTTTCAGATCCTACTCGTGCTGGCATTATACTTCCAGCTAATAACGAAAATAAAGATGAAGATATTTTAATGCTTATTATGCCAATGATGTTAAATGAAAATTAATTAAAATATAAATTCAATAATAGGAAACCGAAAGGTTTCCTTTTTTTTTAATTTAAATATAAATTTATGAAATTATTTGCATTAGTAATATTATTGTTAACTGTAAATTTTACATTTTCGCAACAAAATGTATTAGTTGAAACTGAGCTCGAAAAACAAGCAAATAAAGATTGGCAAAATAGTAATTATAAGCTTGCTGCAGCATCATACGAAAAACTTATAACATTAAGCACTAAAAACTTTGATTATAAATTTCGGTTTGGGGTATCAAATTTTTTAGCTGGATTTAATATTGATAAATCTTTAAAAGCATTAGAACCGCTTATTGGAAATAAAGCTGTAACAACTGATGTAATTTATTGGGTAGGTCAATTATATATGTTTAAATTTGAGTTTAATGATGCTATTGACATGTTTAACACATATGTAAATTCAACCGATACAGATGATGAAATACTTGCAAACTCTAAAAGGTATATTGCTATGTGCGAGTCAGCAATTAAATTAATGAATAAACCTGTAAATGTTTCTTTTGAAAATTTAGGTTCAAATATTAATTCTACATCAAACGATTTTAATCCATTTGTTCCTGCAAATGAAGAATTTTTAGTATTTACATCAGATAAAAAATACGATCAGCAGACTAAAATGTTCGATCAAAATATTTACATGAGTTATCCGCAAAAAGGCAATTGGACTTTTGCAAAATCATTACAATATATAAATACTAATGATAATGAAAAAACTGTAGGGTTAAGTAACGACGGCAAAAAACTGTTTGTTTGCGGAAATTTTTCTAATTCTTATAGCGAAGTTGATATGGCCTTGCTAAAAAGTAAGCTTTTTAAATTCGAAACTGTTAACGATTGGTTTCATCCACTTGCAAGTAAGTTGACTTATGGTGCATGCATTTCGTCCGATAATAATACTATTTATTTATCTCAAATAAAAGATGAAAGTAAACAATACGATATTTATATGTATCGTAAATTACCAAACGGCACGTGGGGACCAGCTAAAAAATTAGGTGATGTAATAAATTCTCCTTATGATGAAATTTGTCCTAATATTTCACCCGATGGAAAAACACTTTATTTTGCAAGCAAGGGCCACAATAGCATGGGTGGGTTTGATTTATTTGTTTCATACTTAAATGAAGTTACAGGCGAATGGACTGCACCAACAAATTTGGGTTATCCAATAAATTCTCCAGGCGACGACGTAACAATATCGTTTAATGCAAGCCGAAGAAATGCTTATGTATCGTCAATACGAAAAGAAGGATTAGGAGGTTTAGATATTTATCGAATTACATTTAAAGATGTTGATGAGCCAATAACAATTCTCAAAGGTAAAGTATTAAATTCTGTTGATGCAAATAAAAAAGAATGGAAAAACGATAATCAAATGCTCGATATTGCTATTTACGATTCAAATAATAATATTTTTGGACAATATATATACAATAGTAATTTAGATAGATTTATTGCTGCATTACCTTCGGGCGAATACAAATTAGTTATACAAGTAAATGGTTATGAGGAATATGTGGAAAAAATTTCTGTTTTGGACCGTAATTTGTATCAGTCTGAAATAGAAAAAACATTTTCAATTTTACCTAAAAATTAGTATCTTGCTAAATTAATTCATTAGCTATGAAAAAAATAATATGTTTTTCATTCTTAATTTCAACTTTTTTAAGTTTTTCTGCGTTTTCGCAAGTAGATGTTTCAGATGCTGAAGCCAATTTTGAAGATGGTAACTACGAAGTATCCCTAAAGCAATATTTAAAGGTTTATAAAAAATTAAAGAATGACGTTAAAGTAAATTATAGGATAGGATTTTGTTATTTAAATACAAATTACGATAAAGCAAAAGCTTTACCTTTTTTAGAATATGTTGATAGTGTTAAGAGTTTAAGTTTTGAAACATTGCAGTTCGATTTGGCACAAGCATATTTTCATCGTCATAATTTCGATAAAGCTTTAACATTAGCAAAACAATATGCAAAAGCTAGAACTTATAAACCCGATGAAGTTATTGCAATTGATAGATTTATAGAAATGTGTAATAATGCAAAAACATTAATAGCAAAACCAATTAATGTAACTTTTGTTAATTTAGGTAAAGAAATTAATTCAATGCAAGATGATTTTATTCCTTTTATAACTGAAGATGAAACGTTTATGGTTTTTTCATCAGCACGTAAATATAATAACGATTATCAACAATTTATAAAAGGTGTATATT
>JAVHRJ010000323.1:0-3291 GCA_036171595.1 Bacteroidales bacterium | reverse complement strand
ACAATTAAAAATCACAAAACAAGTAACCAATCGTGACACTCCTTCATTAGATAAATATTTACACGAAATTGGTAAGGTAGAGCTAATTTCTGCGAACGAAGAAGTTGAATTAGCTCAAAAAATTAGAGAAGGAGATCAAAGAGCATTAACTAAATTAGTGAATTCAAACTTACGATTTGTTGTTTCTGTTTCAAAACAATATCAAAATCAAGGTTTAAGTTTACCAGACTTAATAAACGAAGGAAATTTAGGTTTAATTAAAGCTGCTTTAAGATTTGATGAAACTCGTGGTTTTAAATTTATTTCTTATGCTGTATGGTGGATTCGTCAATCTATTTTACAAGCACTTGCCGAACAAGCTCGTATTGTTAGATTGCCTTTAAATAAAATAGGTTCAATAAATAAAATAAATAAAACATTTTCTGTATTAGAGCAACAATTTGAACGTGAACCTACTGCAGATGAAGTTGCAAGTGTTTTAGACATAAGTCTTAAAGAAGTTAAAGAATATTTAAAATCTTCTGGTCGTCATATTTCGATGGACGCACCTTTGAGTTCTGAAGATGATGGCGATATGTATGATGTTCTTTCTTCAAACGATGAAGAATTACCTGACAGGGATTTAATTTCACACTCTTTAAGATTAGAAATTGAAAGAATATTAACAACACTTTCTCCACGAGAATCGGATATTATTAGGCTTTATTTTGGATTAAACGGTAAACATCCATTTTCGCTTGACGAAATAGGCGAAGAGTTTGGTTTAACTAGAGAAAGAGTTAGGCAAATAAAAGAAAAGGCTATAAGAAGATTAAAACATACTTCGAAAAGTAAATTACTGAAATCCTATCTAGGAGCCTAACAAACATTTAAACCTAAAACGTGAAGAGGAAATTCAAATATGAATTTCCTCTTTTTTTATAATTGATTACATTTGCAAAAAAATAAATTATGATTGCCCCATCATTATTATCTGCAAATTTTACAAAATTATTAGAAGAAGTTGAAATGCTTAATAAAAGTGAAGCCGATTTTATTCACTTAGATATTATGGATGGAGTATTTGTACCAAACATAACTTTCGGTTTTGCAGTAATAAAACAAATTAAAAAAATTGCTAAAAAACCTCTCGATGTTCATTTAATGATTATTAAGCCTGAAAGATATTTTAAAGAATTTAAAGAATCGGGTGCTGATATTCTCACAGTTCATTACGAAGCATGTGTGCATTTACATAGAGCAGTTGAAGAAATTAAAGCATTAGGTATGAAAGCAGGAGTTTCATTAAACCCACATACGTCTGTAAATTTATTAAATAATGTAATTTCAATTACCGACTTAGTTCTTATTATGTCTGTAAATCCAGGTTTTGGTGGACAAAAATTCATAAATGAAACATACGAAAAGATTGAAGAAACAAAGAAATTAATAAAATTAAAAAACAATTCTTGTTTTATTGAAATTGATGGAGGAGTAGACTTAACAAACGCAAAGAAACTTTATCAATCTGGTGCAGATATACTTGTTGCTGGGAACGCAGTTTTTTCAGCTAAAAACCCTACCGAAATGATTAAAAATATTCGTTTATTAAAACAATAATTGCCATTAATTTCCTTCCAAATAATCTTTTAAATAAGCAAATCGTTCAGTTAATTTACCATTTTTTAAAATTGTTGCACGCTCAATAATGCCATCTTTATCTTCGCCAAAAAGCGATGGAAAAACATTATTGTATAAAGCTTCGGCAAAATCTTGTGAAGAGTTACGAGGTAATTCTCCAGGCAAATTATCAATTGCCATTACAGTAATATTTGATGACAAATAAGGATCATCTTCTTGCTTTGTAAAAGGATTATAACCATATATTGGATCGGCAATTTTTGAAGCACGTATTGTTGAGGCAATTGGGTCAATTAAATCACAACTAATATCGGCAATAACTTTAATTTTAAAACCAGGTAACAAATAATCATTAGGTAATAAAAATTTAGGCGAATTAGAATCCCAGAAATGACAAGCCATATAAATATCTGTAGCCATTGCATAAGGCAAAAATGTGGATTTATATTCGGTTGGGTTTTTAAAAAAGTGATTTAATTCAAACTCTTTATTTTCTATATGTTTCACATAATATTGAGGATCTAAGCGACAAAAAACAGGCTCATTAAAAGTTTTAGTTAAATATTCTTCAGGAGTAACATTCTTAATTTTTAAATGCGATAATGTCTCCATAGCCCCATTTGCAACTCTACCACCGCCAGTAATAAGAATTTTAACTGGTGGAAGACTAATATTATCAAGTTGCGAAAGCATATCATTTTTGTCGAAACACTCAAAAGCTCTTTTTAAATTATATATTTTAGTTCTTAAACCAAAGGCCATTAAACCATTATATGCACCCACAATACCAGCCCATCTTCCAAAGGCTACTAATCTGTTATTATTTTTATCGGTTAAATATTCGTAATCAATTAAAGTAATACCTGAATTCGACATAGTTTTTAACAATACTTTATTGTGAGGTTGTTTTTTACCTGTATGTGAAAAAAACATATATGTTTTGTTCTGAATAAATGAATCGAGTTTTACCTCTTTTACACCTAAAATATAATCACACTTTTCCAAACTATCATCAACATTTAATCCAACATTAGAATATTCACTTTCCTTATATGCTCTTAATTCGCTTGGCTGAACATGAATTTCAACATTGTTATAATTATCTTTTATTAACTTACCAACTTCGGGTGTTACTGGCACTCTCCTATCAGGAGGATTCTTTGTTTCTCTTAATATTCCTACCATAATTTTCATTTCGAAAAATTTTACAAAGGTAGTCTTTTTTTATTCATGCCTATTACATAAGTGTTAAGTAAAATTTAGCTAATTTTGTTAAATATTATAATTAACTAATAATGAAGTTTATTTTTTATTTTTTACTAGCTTTTTTACTTATTTCGTGTTCAATAACACCTTTAAAACTTATAAAATCAACTTCACAAAATTGGAACATATCCAATAAAAATATTTCAGGTACTAACTATCATATTATTTTAAAAACACTAAAAGATACTACTGCACTTAAAATTGATAGCCTTTGCATTAAAAACCAAATAATTTCGAATTTTAATTTATCTGTAATTGGAAAATTAAATACTTATAAAAATTATTTAACTGGTGATTCAATTTTAATTTCAGTAAATATTATTGAAAACCAAAATAGCAAATTAAAATATTGTAATTGCAATAAAAACAGCAAATTAATAGTATTTTATTCAATTAATAACAAAC
>JAVHRJ010000322.1:0-3296 GCA_036171595.1 Bacteroidales bacterium | reverse complement strand
AAGCGGGATTCGATACAGCTTGTGCGAAGCATTTATAGAGCAAATAAAGCAAAAGATAAGATTGTTTATCTGGAAGCTTTTTTAGATGATTTTGAGCTTTTAAAATTTGAAATTCGCCTATGTGTAGATATGAAAATATTAGCAGTAAAAAAACAAGCCGAGTTATCTGGTTTGATGGATAGCATAGGCAAACAAATTACAGGTTGGCGTAATGCAAACCGGTAAATGCCGGAATTTTGTCAGCTACGGTTGCCAAAAGCGAGCAAGGTTTTGTTTAAAAGCGATAAAGGGACTGTTCGGTGAGCAGTTAAAATGAGAGTTATTAATGCGTTTTCTTAATTCCCCCTTTACAAAGAGCTTGTCATGAGCTTGTCGTAGGAGGGTTAGGGGGTTTAAATGAGTAGCTCTACAATAAATATAAGAAGCCTTGTATTTATATGAACACCTTTATTTTATGTGGTTGGCGGTTTTGCTAATAACAACTATTGGAGTTCCAGCGAGTACGATAACAACAACGCATGGAAACAGAACTTCAACAATGGCAATCAGAACAACAACAATAAGAACAACACAAACTATGTGCGGGCTGTTCGGGATTTTAAACAAATCATTTTTTTAGAAAACCTGTCAGCGTCTGTAAAGACCTGACAGCGTTTTCTTTTAATAAATTACAAATGCAACAACTTTCATTATTCGACATACCTCAAAAAGAGAAACCAAAAATTGAACTCGAAGAAGTGCGTCGTATTGAGATTTCGGACAGTGAGCTTGTCGAACTGGTCAAAATGCCTGCACTGAGCGTAGTCGAAGTGTTTGAAGCATATTTTTCATGCCGTAGCAATAAGCGAAATACAGCTAATGCCATTGCTTTTGAAGTTGACTATGAAAGTAATTTAGTAAAACTCTGTGAGGAAATAAATAATGGCTCATACCAACCGGGAAAGTCTATTGCTTTTATAGTTTTCAAACCTGTACAACGAGAAATTTTCGCAGCCGACTTTAAAGACAGAGTTGTACATCATTTAATCATCAACAAACTCAATCCACTTTTTGAAAAAACTTTTATCAGCGACAGTTATGCATGCAGAACAGGTAAAGGCACGCATTTAGGCATACAACGTGTAAATGGTTTCATAAAGCAATGTTCGCAAAATTACAGCAAAGACTGTTACATTTTAAAACTCGATATAAAAGGATTTTTTATGCACATCAATAAAAATATTCTTTTTGAAAAACTAAAAGCCTTTATCAAACAGCAATACTTTCAAGCAGATAAAGAATTACTGTTAACACTTTGCCAAAAAATAATATATAACGACCCAACGCAAAACTGCATCATCAAAGGTAAAAGAAGCAATTGGAATGATTTGCCTGCTGATAAAAGTTTGTTTCATTCGGCACTTCAAAGCGGTTTGCCAATCGGAAATTTAACCAGTCAGGTATTTGCCAACTTTTATATGAATAGTTTCGACCATTTTGTAAAACACGATTTGGATATCTGCTATTATGGAAGGTATGTTGATGATTTTGTCATTGTTCATCACGATAAAGAATATTTAAAATCCCTTATTCCACAACTTTCAGACTTTCTACTTTCTACTTTACAACTCACCCTGCATCCAAAGAAAATATATTTGCAACACTATACAAAAGGAGTTAAGTTTTTAGGTGCTGTAATAAAACCACATCGTACATACATTGCAAACAGGACAAAAGGCAATTTTTATCAAGCCATAGAAAAACAAAACAAAATTATCAGAGACCATAAACCCAACAAAAAAGAAATGAATAATTTTCTCAGTTGTATGAACTCATATCTTGGAATTATGAAGCATTACAAAACCTATAAAATCAGAAAACGATTAATAAAAAACCGTTTGTCTGCATGGTGGTGGAATAGGGTTAATGTGAAAGGTGGTTATCAAAAATTCGTTTTGAAGAAAAAATAAAATTTGCTAACAGAACTTATTTTTTATATCTTTGTAATTATATTAATACTAAAATATTAAAAGATGCAAACCATTATATTAAAAGTAAAAAATAACAAAGATTTATTTTTACTTACACAATTAGCAGAACGATTAGGTATATCTGTTGTTGTAAATAAAAATGAAACAGATACTACTGCCCAAAATGAAAATATAAAATGGAAATATATTGGTGCATTAAAACTAAACGGGCAGTTAGACAACGTTAACTTAAGAGATTTTGCTTATGAATAATCTTTTATTGGATACCAATATTTTAATTTACGCACTTGACGAAAATTCCAAATTTCATCAAAGAGCAAAGAATATTCTTACCGATGGAAAGTATAATTTCTTTATTACATCAAAGAATATTTCTGAATTTTTTGCGGTTTGCACAAAGCTTAATTTGGATAAAGACAAGATATGGGGTTTTTACAATGAAATAAAAACAAATGCAATTATCCTTTATCCTTCTGGCGAAAGCATTAAGAAATTTGAAATGCTTATTAAAAAGTACAGCCCTTTTGGAAATAGAGTTTACGATATAGAAATTGCTTCTATAATGCTTGCAAACAAAGTGCTACGTATAGCTACATTAAATATAACCGATTTCGAAAATATTAATGAAATTAATTTGCTCAAATTCTAAATAATTGAATAAATTTTAAATATGATAAAAAATTTTACATCAATTATTATAATCTTGGCAAGTATAGTTACTTCTTTTGCCCAAACTACCCCGGAAGTTAAAAATGTTGATTTTGCAGTTGTAAACGATACCATGTTTATTTTCTATGATATTGCAAACATAAAAGAGCAGGAACGCTTTACTGTGTCGGTTTGCATAAAAACCGTTACCGGAAAAGTTATTGAACCAAAGGCATTAACCGGCGATATTGGAAATAATATTAAGGGAGGAAAAAATAAAAAAATTGTTTGGGCTATTACTAAAGATAATGTTTCTATTGATGAAGAAGGCTACGTTGAGATAACTGCTAAATTTGTATTTGAAAAGATACCCGTTGCAAACAACCCTGTAATTGACAAAGCCCCTGTTGTAAACAACCCTGTAATTGACAAAGGCTCTATTGTAAACAAAACATACATTGGCACAGGAAAAGCAATATTGCTTTCAACTTTATTACCCGGTTTGGGTAATACAAAACTTTCAGAAGGCAAACCGTATTGGTTGCTTGGTGTAGCTTCGTATGGCTGCCTTGGTGGCGGTATTATGATGTGGCTCAATTCTTCAACAGCATTAAAAAATTATAATACAGCAACAACAGAGGATGCAAGAGATAAAAGTTTTTCAAAATCAAAGAGTGC
>JAVHRJ010000321.1:0-15890 GCA_036171595.1 Bacteroidales bacterium | reverse complement strand
ATATGGGTCCTCAACACCCATCTACTCATGGTGTACTTCGTTTCGAACTTTGCCTAAAAGGCGAAACTGTAAAGTATATTATTCCACACTGCGGTTACATTCATCGTGGTATTGAAAAAATGTGTGAAAAAGATACTTATCAACAAATTATTCATTTAACCGATAGATTCGACTATTTGTCGGCTCATATAAATAATGAAGCTGTTAGTCTTGCAGTAGAAAGTGCTTTAGAGGTTGAGGTTCCAGAAAGAGTAAAATATATAAGAACAATTATTGCCGAACTAAATCGAATTGCTTCACATCAACTTTGGTGGTGTGCATTTGGCATGGATTTAGGAGCTTTAACTACCTTCTTTTATGGCTTACGTGACCGTGAAAAAATTCTAGATATTTTTGAAGAATCATTTGGCTCTAGATTACTACATAGCGTAAATTGCCCAGGTGGACTAATGTATGACATACATCCAAATTTTCAACAAAGAGTAAAAGATTTTATTAAGTATTTTAGAAAAATACTACCAGAATATGACCAATTGCTTACCGATAATGTTATTTTTCAACAACGTGCAATAGGAATGGGGCGTTTATCAAAAGAAGATGCAATATCTTATGGTGTTACTGGTCCTTCTGGTAGAGGTTCGGCTTTTTCGTGCGATGTTCGTAAAAATCATCCTTATAGCGCCTATTCAAAAGTTGATTTTAAGGAAATCTTATTAACTGAAGGTGACACATTTGCACGTTATAAAGTTCGTATCGCTGAAATGTGGGAATCAATGAATATTATTGAACAATTAATTGATAATATTCCAAGTGGTGATTTTTCTGCTAAAATGAAACCAATTATTAAATTACCTGTTGGTGAATATTATCAAAGAGTTGAAACTGCACGTGGTGAGTTAGGTGTGTTTATAGTTAGCGATGGAAATAAATCTCCATTAAGAATAAAATTTAGAACCCCTAATTTCTCGAATTTGTTTATTATAAACAAGTTAGCTTCGGGAAATAAGATTGCCGATTTGGTTGCAATTAGTGGTTCTCTTGATTTAGTAATTCCAGATATTGATAGATAGTTTAAATTTATTGTCATATTGAGCGAAGTCAAAATATATGATTTAAGATAATAAAATATGAATTTTAGCATTTACGATTTTACATCATTTACCAAATGGATTGACAGTTCCTTAAATGGATCAATGTCAGCGGGTTGGGCTACTCTTGTAGAGCTTGTTATAATAGGTATTGTTTTTATTGCCTTTTATGCAGTTATTGGTTTGTATTTAGTTTATGCCGAACGAAAAGTTTGTGCATTAATTCAAAATCGTTTAGGGCCAAATAGAGTAGGGCCTTTTGGATTATTTCAAACAATTGCCGATTTAATTAAATTATTAATGAAGGAATTAATTGAAATAAAATATGCCGATAAATTTCTTTTTAACCTTGCTCCATTTATTGTAATTATTGCCTCATTTATGGCAATAGCTGCACTTCCTTTTGCAAAAGGTTTACATGCAATAGATTTTAATATAGGTATTTTTTATTTATTTGCTGTTTCGTCTTTAGGAGTAGTTGGAATATTATTAGCTGGGTGGTCGAGTAACAGTAAATACAGTTTAATTGGTGCAATACGAAGTGGAGCACAAATTGTATCTTATGAATTATCGGTTGGTTTAGCTTTACTCTCAATAGTTATTTTTTCTGGAACAATGCAGTTAAGCGAAATTGTTGAAAGTCAAGCAAATGGTTGGTGGATTATTAAAGGACATATTCCTGCAATAATTTCATTTTTAATATTTTTAGTTGCAAGTACTGCCGAAACAAACCGAGGGCCATTCGATTTAGCCGAAGCAGAATCGGAATTAACAGCAGGTTTTCATACAGAATATTCTGGTATAAAATTCGCGTTTTTCTTTTTGGCCGAATATATGAATATGTTTATTGTTGCTGCAATTGCAGCTACAGTGTTTTTAGGCGGTTGGATGCCATTTCATATCGATGGTTGGGTTGGAATGAATAATATAATGGATTATATTCCACCTATTTTCTGGTTTTTTGGAAAAACAATTTTTGTTATATTAATTATAATGTGGTACAAATGGACTTTTCCGCGTTTGCGTATTGATCAGTTACTTACATTAGAATGGAAATATTTGTTGCCATTAAACCTAATGAATATTGTATTAATTGCATTTATTGTTTTAATGGGTTGGTATCTTAAATAAAATAATGTATGAACATATTTAAGTATTTTGGAGATGTTTTTGGAGGGATAAAATCTCTTTGGGGTGGAATGCGTGTTACTGGGTATTATTTTTTTCATCCTGGAAAAGTAGTAACTCAAAAATATCCCGAGAATCGAAAAAAATTAGAAATGTTTGAGCGTTTTAAGGGTGAGGTTACTATGCCACACGATTCTAATAACCAACATTCATGTACTGGTTGCGGAATATGTGAAATAAATTGCCCTAATGGTTCAATTGAAATTATTTCTAATAAAATTATAAATTCCGAAGGTAAATCGGAAAGAATAATTGATAAACATATTTATCATTTATCAATGTGTACTTTTTGTGGACTTTGCATTAAAACATGTCCATCAAAAGCTATTGTTTGGGGGCAAGAGTTTGAACACGCAGTTTTTGATCGTCAAAAACTTACAAAAGTGCTAAATAAACCTGGCTCATCATTAAAAAAAGAAATTAAAAAAGAATCTAAAGAGGCATAAGCATGGAACTAAATCAAGTAATGTTCTTTTTGTTATCAGGTTTAATCCTGATATTTTCTGTGTTAACAATTACAAGCAGAAAAATATTAAGAGCGGCAGTATACTTACTTACTGTATTAATAGCAACATCTGGTTTGTATTTTCTATTAAATTTTGAGTTTATGGCAGCTGTTCAATTAACATTATATGCTGGTGGTATTGTTGTATTAATAATTTTCTCGATATTACTTACGAGTCATATAAGTCATAAATTTGAACAACCTTCATTAATTAATGTTTTAGTAGGTGGGATAACTGGGCTTGTGGGTTGTGGAGTTTCAATTTGGTCAATAATTGAATTTCCATTTACTCCAACAACGCAACCTGCACTCGATGTTAATATGAAACAAATAGGAATGCATCTTATGAATACTGGCCATTTAGGATATGCATTGCCTTTTGAGGTAATTAGTATATTGTTGCTTGCAGCAATGATTTCGGCAATTATTATAGCAAAAAAAGGAAACTAATAATAAATTATTATGATACAGGGAATTCCAATTCAATATTTTTTAATTGTAAGTACAATAATGTTTTTTATTGGTATTTGTGGTTTTATTATACGCCGCAATTTAATTACAATTTTAATGTCGGTCGAATTAATACTTAATTCGGTAAATATAAACTTTCTGGTTTTTAACCGTTACCTTTTTCCACATCAGTTACAAGGAAATTTTTTCGCTTTAATTGTTGTTGCTATAGCTGCTGCCGAGGCTTCTGTTGCTATTGCTTTATTTATAAATATGTACAGAAGATTTAGCAATATTGATGTTGAAAATATTAGTGAAATGAAATATTAATAACAGAAAAATTTAATATAATGAATTACGCATATACAATTTGGATACCATTAATTCCAATATTTATGTTCCTTATTTTGGGACTTTTTGGAATGAAAATGAAAAATTCGTTAGCTGGTATTTTGGGAACTTTGGGGTTGTTTATATCTACAGTTTTATCTTATATTACTGCATATTTTTATTTTTTTAAAGTTGGACAAATTGATGGAGTTTTTAAATCGGTTACAGCTTTTAATATAGAATGGCTCCGTTTTACCGACAAGTTAAGTGTACACATGGGTGTGTTGCTCGATCCAATTTCAGTAATGATGTTAGTTGTTATAACAACAGTATCATTAATGGTTCATATTTATAGTATTGGATACATGAAAGGTGAAAAAGGATTTCAACGTTTTTTTGCTTTTTTATCACTATTTACCTTTTCAATGTTAGGTTTAGTAATTGCTACTAACATTTTTCAAATGTATATTTTTTGGGAATTAGTAGGTGTTTCGTCGTTTTTACTTATTGGATTTTATTACGAAAAACCTTCGGCTGTTGCGGCTTCTAAAAAAGCATTTATTGTAACTCGATTTGCTGACTTTGGTTTTTTAGTTGGTATATTACTTTTATCTTTTTATACTGGCACGTTCGATTTTGATGTTCTAACAAGTGGTGATGGCAGTATTTTTACAAGTATTGGTGCTGCTTCGTTTATGGGAATGAGCGGAATTACTTGGGCCATGATATTAATTTTTATTGGTGGTGCTGGTAAGTCGGCTATGTTTCCATTTCATATTTGGTTACCAGATGCTATGGAAGGACCAACTCCTGTTTCGGCATTAATTCACGCTGCAACTATGGTTGTTGCTGGGGTGTATTTAGTTGCAAGAATGTTTATTATTTTTCATTTTCAAGCACCAAATGCTCTCGAAATTGTTGGTTATTTGGGTGCTTTTACTTCATTATTTGCAGCGGTAATAGCTTGTACTCAATATGATATTAAACGAATTTTAGCATTTTCTACCCTCTCCCAAATTGGCTATATGATGTTAGCTTTAGGTGTATCTGAATATGGCGATGAGGCTGGTGTTGGTTATATGGCATCAATGTTTCATTTGTTTACACATGCTATGTTTAAAGCGCTTTTGTTTTTAGGAGCAGGTTCAATTATTCACTCAGTTCATTCGAACGATTTGAGAGATATGGGCGGGTTAAAAAAATATATGCCTATTACTTTTATAACTTTTGCAATTGCTTTACTTTCAATAAGTGGAATACCTCCATTTTCTGGCTTTTGGAGTAAAGATGAAATTTTAGCTGCAGCATTTGAGCATAATAAATTAATTTTTTATTCTTCGGTATTTGTAGCTGGTTTAACTGCTTTTTACATGTCGCGTTTGTTTTTTACTGTTTTCTTTGGAAAACAAACTCATTATCACCATGAACCACACGAATCCCCACTTGTAATGACAATTCCTTTAATGTTTTTAGCTGTAGCGTCAATTTTTTCGGGATTTTTACCTTTTAACGAATTAGTAACTTCTGATGGTAAATCTTTTGAAACTCATTTAAATTTTGCTATCGCAGTTCCTTCTGTTGTTGTTGCAGTTATTGGAATATTTATAGCCTTTTTACTTTATTATAAGAAAAGTGAAGTGGCAAATAATATTTCAAAATCACTTGGTATATTTTACAAGGCTGCTTTGAATAAATTTTATTTCGATGAAATTTATTTGTTTGTTACGCATAAAATTATTTTTAATCTTATATCTCAACCAATTGCATGGTTCGACCGTCATATTATTGATGGTTCAATGAATGGAGTTGCTTGGGTTATTGAAAAAACATCGTTAAAATCTAAAGAGTTGCAATCAGGTCAACTACAGCAATATGCATTTGTATTTATTTCAGGTGCAATTATATTAGTGTTATGTTTTGCTTATTGGTTTAATTAGAAAATAGTAATAATTATGAATATTTTATCATTGCTTATTTTAATTCCTATAATTACCATAATTGGTATTATTTTTAGTCGTTCACATAATATTGTTAGGTGGGTAACTCTTTCCGGAATGTTTGCCCAGCTTGTGGTTTCTGTGGTTTTATTGTTTTCGTATTATGCAACTCGTAATGCTGGTATTACCGCTCCTATGATTTTTTATCAAGATATAGAGTGGTTTAAAGCTATTAATATTCATTATACTATTGGTGTTGATGGAATTTCAGTAGCTATGATAATGCTGACTTCAATTGTTGTATTTGCGGGAATTCTTGCATCATGGGAGGTTGAATATTTGCAAAAAGAGTTTTTTATATCGCTTATATTACTTGCAACAGGAGTATTTGGATTTTTTATTTCTATCGATTTGTTTACAATGTTTTTATTTTACGAACTTGCTGTTATACCAATGTATTTATTAATTGGAGTTTGGGGAACTGGGCCTAAAGAGTATTCTGCAATGAAACTTACACTTATGTTAATGGGAGGTTCGGCTCTGTTAATGGTTGGGTTATTAGGTTTATACTTTAATTCAAGTACCGATGGAAATTTAACTTTTAACTTATTAGAAATCGCAAAAACTCATATTCCAAAAAATATTCAAATGTTCTTTTTCCCTTTCTTATTTATAGGATTTGGAGTTTTAGGCGCATTATTTCCATTTCATACATGGTCGCCAGATGGTCATGCTTCGGCACCTACTGCCGTGTCAATGTTGCACGCTGGTGTGCTTATGAAACTTGGTGGTTACGGTGCTTTTCGCGTTGCGATGTATTTATTACCAGAAGCTGCACACGAATTAGCTTGGATTTTTATAATTCTAACAACAATTAATGTTGTTTATGGTGCTTTCGGAGTAATTTGGCAAAAAGATTTAAAATATATTAACGCTTACTCTTCTGTAAGCCATTGTGGGTTAGTAATATGGGCTTTGTTAATGATGAATAAAACTTCTATGGATGGAGCAATTATTCAAATGATATCACACGGATTAATGACAGCTCTTTTCTTTGCTTTAATTGGAATGATATATGGCAGAACACATACACGTATGGTTGAAAAAATGGGTGGTTTAATGAAAGTTATTCCATTTTTAGCTGTTGCTTATGTAATAGGTGGTTTAGCATCTTTAGGTTTGCCTGGATTTAGTGGTTTTGTTGCTGAAGTAACAGTTTTTGTTGGTGCATTTCAACATACCGATTTGTTTCATAGGGTTGCAACAATTTTAGTTGTTTCTTCAATAGTTATAGCAGCCGTTTATATATTGCGAGTTGTTGGAATGTTGCTCTTTGGTGCAATAAAAGATGAACATCATTTGGAATTAAAGGATGCAAAATGGTTCGAAAAATTAAGTGTTTCAACTTTAATAATTGCAATAGCAGGTGTTGGTATTGCCCCATTTTGGTTGTCGAATTTAATTTCTTATAGTTTAACACCAATTGTTGAAAAGTTAAACGAGTTTAGTAATTTATACACTCATATTTTTTAATAGATTATGATGAATTTACAAGATTTTTTTCCAATGCGTCATGAGTTACTACTAATATTTTTAGTTGTAGTAATTATTTTAGCCGAAATTTTTACTTCCGAAAAATCGAAGCATAAAATTATTAATGTTTCAATAATTCTATTTTTTCTGCAAACCGTTGTTGGCTTTTTACCTATTCAAGCTGGTAATATGTTTGGAGGTATGTTTCAAAACGATTTGTTTAGAAGTACATTAAAAAATATTTTAAATATTGGTGTGTTAATTGTTTTTTTACAATCTTCAGGTTGGCTTAAAAAAGAAGAAAATAAAGGTAAAACAAGCGAATATTTTATATTATTGTTAAGCACATTAATTGGAATGTTTTTTATGATTTCATCTGGCGATTTTTTGATGATGTATTTAGGTTTAGAATTAGCTACAATTCCAATTACAGCACTCGCAGCTTTTGATAGAAATAATAGTAAGTCGGCTGAAGCTGGTATTAAATTATTACTTATCTCAGCTCTTTCAACAGGTGTTTTGCTTTATGGCATTTCTATGATATATGGAACTACAGGTTCTGTTTATTTTGCAGATGTTGCTGCTAATTTTGGCAAAAGTAGTTTGCAAATATTAGGATTTATTTTCTTTGTTGCTGGAATGGGTTTTAAAATTTCACTTGTACCTTTTCATTTGTGGACAGCCGACGTTTACGAAGGTGCACCTATTGGAATTACTGCATACTTATCTGTGATTTCTAAAGGTGCAGCAGTTTTTATTTTTATGATTATTTTATATAAAGTTTTTGGTGCTTTATTCGATATGTGGAATTCTTTACTTTATGTTTTAGCTGTATTAACTATGACAGTCGGTAATTTATTTGCAATTCGACAAAATAATATGAAAAGATTCCTTGCCTTTTCATCAATTGCTCAAGCAGGTTTTATTTTATTAGGTATTTTAGGCTCAAATGCAATGGGAGCTGCTTCAGTAGCTTATTTTATTTTAATTTATATTGTAACAAACCTTGGTGCATTTGGAGTAGTGTCAGCAATTTCTAATGCATCTGGTAAAGAAGATATGAGAGAATATAATGGTTTGTATAAAACTAACCCTATGCTAAGTTTGGTTATGACGCTAGCCTTGTTTTCTCTTGCTGGAATTCCTCCTGTTGCCGGATTTTTTGGCAAATTCTTTTTGTTTACTAGTGCTGCTAGTCATGGTTACTTTATTTTAGTATTTATTGCTGTATTAAATGCAACAATTTCGTTATACTACTATTTAAGAGTTGTAAAGGCTATGTTTATCGATCCAAACGACAATCCAATTCCATATTTTAAAACAGATACGCCTGCACGAATAGGATTATTAATTTGTGTTTTAGGTATGTTTGTAGTGGGTTTTGCTGCATCAATATACGAAGCTTTATATAAATTCTCATCACTAATGTAAATTTTAAATATTAAATCAAATGCCAACATTTAAAGCTAAACATACTGTAGAAGAAATTAACGGAATACGTTGCACAATTGTTGAAACCGATGCTTCTGAATCTCGATTAAATTTTCTGACTGAGCTTCTAAAAAAAAATAACTATACTGTAATGAATGAGAAAGTTGGCGAAACATATAAAATTGGAGTTACCGACTTACTATTTAATCCTGTTATCGATGTTTATAAACGCCGCTTAAAAACAATTGATGGAAGAGTTGTTTCTCATCAATATTGGTTGCAATTAGCAGAAACACAAACGTTACATATTAATATATAATTTATATTGTTGATTGCTTAATTTGCAAAGTTTTTTTCAATCTAATAATAAATTCTTATCGATTTAGATATTTTAAATTTATTAAGCCTTTAATTTATTTTCTAATTTCAATTACCTTTGTAACTTATTGGGATTTCTAAAAATACAATAATTGTTATGCTGAATTTGCTTCTGTAGTTATAACTATTTGATAATGAGATTTTTGAGGCAAGATCAGAATTATGTATGTTTTTTTAGATTTTCATTAAAATTAAAATTAATATGATTGAAAATAAATTAAATGTTAACGTATCATCTGAAATAGGCGTTTTAGATGCTGTAATTATACACACTCCAGGTCTCGAGGTCGAAAATATGACTCCCGAAAATGTTGAACGATCACTTTATAGTGATATTTTAAATTTATCGCTTTTATCTAAAGAGTATGTCGAATTTAAAGGGGTTTTAAATAAGTTTACTAAAACTTTCGAAGTTAAAGATTTGCTAGCTGAAACATTAAAAAATGAAAAAGCAAAAATTGAACTTATTTCAGAAATACTTGATAAAGAGGGAGTAGAAGAGGATAAAGATTTTTTAATTCAAATGGACGAACAAAAATTGTCTACTTTGTTAATTGAAGGACTTTTAATGAAAAAAGATACTCTCACAAAATTTTTAAATAAAGATTTTTTTTCAATAATTCCATTGCATAATTTGTTGTTTACCCGCGATATAGCAATTGCATTTCATAATCATATTTTATCCGGGCAAATGGCTAATAAGGTTCGAGCTCGTGAATCCAAAATAATGGAAACAATATTTACTCATCATCCATTTATTAACGCACCAACCATAAATCCTAAAAGAAAAGTATTAAATCCTAGTGCAGTAACATACGAAGGTGGCGATATTCTTATTGTGCGAAATGATATAACATTAATTGGAATGGGTGCACGTACCAGCTCACAAGGCATTGATTTTATTGTGAATCAGTTATTGTTGGGGCAGGAGAGGCATCATATTATTGTTCAAGAATTACCAACTAATCTCGAATCATACATTCATCTTGATATGGTTTTTACATTGTTAAGTAAAACAGAGTGTATGGTTTTTGAACCAATAATATTAAAGCCTAATCGTTTTCGCACTGTACATGTTTTTATCGAAAATGGGAAAGTAAAAAAAATTGAGCCGGTAGATAATATTCTGTCAATTTTAAAAAAACTAAAGATGGAACTTAAACCAATCTTTTGTGGTGGTTTAAATCCTAATTTTCAGGAACGCGAACAATGGCATTCTGGAGCTAATTTTTTTGCAATGGCACCAGGTAAAATTATTGGATATCAACGAAATAGTCATACAATAAATGAACTTCATAAAAATGGTTTCGAGGTTATAAAAGCAAAAGATGTTATTTCTGAAAAAGTGAAAATTAACGAATACAAGAAATTTGTTATAACAATAAACGGTTCTGAATTATCGCGAGGTGGTGGTGGAGCTCGTTGCATGACAATGCCAATTGTACGTAGAGAAGTTAAATGGTAGATTTTTAAATAACTTTTTAAATAAAAAGATATAAATATTTATTTGTTAAACAAATTATAATATCAACTTTTGCTTATATTTTTATTATTAATGTTTAAAATATTAAAAAAAATATTTTTAATTTCGATTTTACTTCTTATGGTAGTGGCATCATTGTTTTGTCAAAATAAAAACAAAATAGACTCGCTTTACAATACTGCCATAAAAGAAAAATCTGCTAAAATAAAAGCTCTTATATTTTCGCAAATAGCCGAAGAATATTATTTTAATGCTCCAGATTCTGCTATTAAATATTGTTATGTTGGAATGGGTATTAGTTTAAAAACTAACGACATATCAGACTTGGCATATTTTCATACTTTTTTAGGCGTTTTGTATAAAAACATAGCTGTTTACGATAGTGCTATTTATCATTTTAATAAATCTGTTGAATTAAATAAAAAAGACAATTTTGAAAAGGGAGTTGCTGCTAATCTTAGTAATTTGGGAAAGGTTTTACTTTTAAAAGGAAATTATGATAAAGCTCTAAAAAGTTATTTTAGCTCACTTCAAATTTTTGAAAAATATAAGGATACTTTAAATATCGGAGAATTACATTCTAATATTGGTGGACTTTTAGTTGAAATCAAAGAGTATAAATCAGCCGAAGAACACTTTATGATTTCGAAAAAGCAATATAAATTAGCAGGTGTAGAATTGCAAGAAGCATGGATACTTTACGATTTAGGTAACATTAAAATGCAAACAGAAAAACTTGATAGCGCTATTATTTATTTTAAAGAATCGGCAATAGTTTGGAATAAATTTAACAGAATTAAAGATTACAATAATTGTATGCTAAGAATAGGGGAAATATTAATTAAGCAAAAAAAATATCAAAATGCAGAATTTATATTTGTTAATGCAAATAAGAAATTTGAAGAGATTAATTATAAAAAAGGAGTTACAGAAAGTTTATTGCTCCTTGGTAGAGTTCAATATCATCAACAAAAATATAATTACGCTATTAATAATATTAGCAAATCGTTAATAATGTCTGAAGAATTACAATTAAATGGTTTAGAAATAGATGCTAATTTTGATTTATACTATTGTTATAAAAGTCTTCATCAATTCGATAAAGCCTTGCAATTTCATGAAAAATATTTGAAATTAAAAGATTCTGTTTTTAATAAAGATAAAAATAAATTACTTGCCGAATATCAGACAAAACTTGATTTACTAAATAAAGAAGTTGTTATTAAAGAGCTAGAGGATAGCAAACAAAAACAATTATTAGTAAACGAAAATATTTCCATAGAAAACAAACAAAAACAAAAAAGTATTTATTTTTTAATTATTGGCATTGTAATTATACTTAGCTTTTTGTATATGCTTTATAAGCGTAATAAAGCAAATATAATTTTAAATAAAGAATTAAACTTGTCGTTAAAAGAAAGAGAAGTACTAATTAGAGAAGTACATCATAGGGTTAAAAACAATCTTCAAATTATTTCAAGTTTATTAAATTTGCAAAGTGAAAATACTGAAATAACAAATCCCAAAGAAATTCTAAAAATTAGTCAAAGCCGAATTGAAGCAATGTCAATGATTCACGAAAATCTTTATAAGTCGTCAAAATTAAGTGAAATAAATTTTAAAGATTATATAGAAAATTTGTGTAGCTATATCGGAACATCGTTTAGTTTAACCGAAAAAGATATTATAATTGAATTAGATATTGATGTAGTTAAAATTGAAATTGACCAGTTAGTTCCATGTGGACTAATTATAAACGAACTTGTAACAAATAGCATAAAACATGCTTTTAGTAATCAGAAAAGTAAAATCATAAAAATAAATTGTAAAAACAAAAAAGGAACTGTAAATATTGTTATTTCCGATAATGGTAAAGGCATACCATCTGAATTTGAAATTAAAAAAAGTAACTCATTAGGGTTACGGTTGGCTAATGGTCTGGCAAAACAACTAATGTCAAATCTTGTTATTGAAAATGATATTGGATTTAAAGCTAGTTTTGAATTTAAAAACAAAATAAATGATAACTGAAACAGATAAAAACATTATTATTATTGAAGATGAATACTCAATTGCAATGGACATGGAATTGCGATTAAATAAAATGGGATATAATGTTATTGGTATTGCTACTAACTATAATGATGCTCTACCTTTATTACTCGAAAAAGATATAGACATTGCTTTGCTTGATATAAATTTAAATTGTGAAAAAACTGGTATTGATCTTGGGAAATTAATTTTTAATAAATTTAATATTCCAATTGTTTTTATAACTGCTTATACAGATGTTAAGACTTTTAGCGATGCGCTGGAGGCAAATCCTATGGGCTTTATAACAAAACCATTTAAAGATGCCGACTTACATAACAATATACAGTTAGCTATTAATAAATTTTTAAAAGTTATTGAATCAAACCCTGATTTAAAAAATGATAATCAATGCTTATTTATTAAAGATAAAGGTGTTTTTCAGCAAATAAATATAAATGATATTTTATGGATTGAAGCTATGGATAATTACACAGTTGTTCATACAAATAATGGTAAACATATTGCACATGCCTTTTTAAAAGATGTTTTAACTAAACTTGGAAGTGGTTTTGTGCGAATTCATCGTTCACATGCTGTGGCTTTAAGTAAAATAACTACAATAGAAGATAATGTAGTATATATAGGAAAAACATTTCTTATTATTAGCCAAAATTACAGAAATGAATTACTTGAAAAAATGAAAATTCTTTGATCTAAATCATGGTTTGTTAAAACCCTGATTAGAAAAATCAAAAATTTACCCAAAAATTAGCCCTTCTTACCCATTTTTTTATTTATAATACCAACTTTATTCTATAATTGGATTAACAATTGTAGAATTTAGCACAAATATTTAAATTAAAATAATTATGAGAAAAATTTTATGGTTAATAACATTAGTTGCTATTTTACATAGCTTTAATTCCACCGGTCAGTTGAGTAATCTAAAAAACTTGAAAGATAAGGTAGCAAGTGGCAAATCAGAAAAAAACAAATCTGATGATAACGCTACTGCATCAAATTCAAGTTCTAATAGCCAAACTGAAAAAACTACCGTGTTATCAAATGGCGATATGGAAAATGGGAAAGGATATTTTTACACTTCGTTTACTCCTAAAGGATTTAAAACTGAAGTAAATATTGGTGAAGAGCTTTATGTTAGAATGAACATGGGTAAAACAATGATTGAATTAGCTCAAGAAAAAGGAGTTAATTGCGATTATACTGCATACGGTTTTATTACAGTTTATATCGATAATAATAAATCTTTTGTAGCAGGACCATATAGTTTTGCAAGTAATTTTTCGAAAAAATGGTTATATATTGATATCCCATTAAATGTAAAGCCTGATTTTGTTGAAAAAATTGCCGCCGATCAGTCAATGATTGCAACCGATCAAGATATTTGGGTATTTCAACAATTGTTTCAAGAAAATAGTATAATGAAACAATATACAACAACAGCAATGAAATCGATGACTTCTGGAAATCACACTGTAAAAGTTGAATTCGGTTTAGGTGAAAGCGATTCAAAAGAACCAAAAGCTGTAATTTGTTCTGGAATAGTTAAAGTTATTTCGGACGAAGCTGGTAGCAAGGCTTTGGCAATGAATGGTCCTAAAAATTTACGTCCGTTAAGCGACAATGAAAAAGGAAAAATTATTTGTAATGCACAACCTTTTACAGCTGGAGTTAGCGAATTAACAGCTAAAATTGAACTACCAAAACCAATAAAATATTATAATATGAAATGGTGCAAAGCATCTTCATGCGATTACGATCACGGAAATGTTGAATTTTATGTTTCAATAGATAATGAACCTGTAGCAACATGGAGTACGCAACTTTGGGATGCCGATTATTCTTCAGCAACATCGTTTAGTTTTGTAGTATTACCAAAAAACGATGCGGGCATTGGGGCCGTTGAAGCAGAGTTTAATAAATCGAAACTTTTTAAATCAGAAAATCCTGTTGTTTATTCATTACTTGATAAAATTTATAGTGGAAATTTAAAAACAGGTAAACATCAGTTAAAAATTAAAGCATATTCGCAAGAATGTGTTCCTTTTAATGTTGATTATGAATTTATAGACAGTTATTTTAGTCAATGGCCAGCTATTGCAGAAACAGTAATTGAGTTTAATGTTACAGATGATGGCCGCAATGCAATGATAAACAGTAGCTCTGCTAAAAAACTTGGTCATGCCACAGGCGATTGGGTTGCGGTTGATAACAAATTAAAATCTTCAAATGCAAATGTACCCGACTATCAGGTAATAGATATTGCAACACAAACAGAATGGAAAATTGTAAAAAATTCATTAGGTGCAATACTATACCGCGAATGCAAGGCTGATGTAATTTATAAATCTAAATATGGATGTCGTTTGCAAAAAAGATTAGCTGTTAAAGAAGATTATAATGGAGGTGGATATAGCAGTCCTTATCTTGTTGATAGAATCGAATTCTCATTTGGCTCATCTTTACTAAACTCAATGCATTTGCCAGTTCCCGAATCAAAAGTAAAATAATATAAAATGCTACAAACTGGTGAAACCGAACTTGGTAAATGGCCATTAAAATATTTTCCGCCTAATGGCGGAAAATATTTTGGCACAATTACAATTACAAATTTTCGCCTAATGTTTTTACAAAAAAAACAATTAAATAAAGAAAGCAATTTTGAATTTAGTTTGTCAAAATCTGAAATAAGCTCTGTAAGTATTCAAAAGAAATTTTTAAAGCATAATGTTATTATTTCTGTTAAAGGTAAAAATCATTCATTTTCAAAATTATTCTTTAATACTCGCAATTTTATAAAATTTCTTAAAATGTAAAACACATGAAAAAATTACTGTTAATAATTATTTTAGCTATTTCATTTGTAGCATGCAAAAAAAACGATGTTCCTGTAGATAATTTAGATAACAAAGTTGCAGCCAACTTTACTCTTAATTGGGAAAAAGCCTGGGGAACTATAAATGAAGACGATTTTTCGGGTGCTGTTACAGATAATTCCGGAAATTTATATTTTGTTGGAACGTCACAACCCGATGGATATGCAGCAGATATTTTCTTAACAAAAATAAATTTATCTAATCAAACAGCTGAATGGTCAAAATCTTACAACATGGGCGAACAAGATTATCAACCATCTCCTTCGGAAAATGGTCACTCACAAGGCGGTGGTGGTTCGCGTTGTATTGCAATTGATGCAATTGGTAATATTTACATTGCAGGAACTACAAGGCATGGATTTAATGAGGTTTTTGTTGCAAAAATTAATTCATTAGGTAATATGTTATGGCAACATGTTTGGAAAGCAGATAATTCTGGATTGGCAAAAGGCTCTGCCAAAGCTTTTGCTTTAGATGTTGAAAACGATAAAGTATATGTTACTGGCACAACTGGTGCTGGAACCAGCACAGAAGAGTCATCGATATTTTTATTGTTGATAGATGCTAATTCTGGAACTGTTAACCCATTAACAGTATTAGGAATTGATCCATCTATAGGCTATAATGATAGGGGAT
>JAVHRJ010000320.1:0-3323 GCA_036171595.1 Bacteroidales bacterium | reverse complement strand
ATTGCAAGAATCTGAATATTTGGTCCCCAAAGTGATGTGTTTTTGCCAATTGTTATATTCCCACTAACCATAGCATTATAAATAACGCTACGCTCGCCAATATTAACGTATCCATGCAACTGGCTCGAAAAAATTTTTGCAGATTTGGCTGTTTTAGCATTAATATCAATATAGCTCCACTTATTTTTACATTTCTCGAATATTTGAAAAATTTTATTTTTTATTTTTTTTAAGAGCATATTTCTTTAACAAAGTTTATATAATTATTTGAATCTAAATAGTGTATAAAAAAACTCTATAGTTTATTATTTGAATACATTTTCAAAGATAAACATTTATAAATTACCTAATAGAATAGAATCAATAAAATTGGGATAAACCTTATTTGCTAAAAAATTAGCATTAAAAAAAGTTTTAATGTTGTTTTCATTAAAAGTATAGTTATTTATAATGGGTTCCAATTTTTTAACAATAGAATCGATGTTTTCATCAACATCAATCAATACACCTGTATTCTCATTTACTATATCTGGAATGCCACAAACATTAGTAGAGAAAATAGGAATACCAAAAGAGATTGCTTCCTTATAGCTTACTGGTAATCCTTCTGATGTAGTAAATGAAATGAATAAATCAATTTGATGATTTTGGTAGTAATCCAGAACTGCCTCATTATCAACATGACCTTTAAAAACACATTTTATATTTGATGGCAATAATTTACATTCTTCTTTCAATTCTCTCATTAATTCACCATCACCTAAATGAATCCATGTTATTTTATTTTTTAATCTACTTAATACTTGAGGAATTAAATTAACACGTTTTCTTTGACTAACACTAGAACACGAAACGATAGTAAAACCATCGTTTTTGATTTTTTTAGAAGTAGCCATTATGTTTTTATCAAATACTCCTAAGTAATTAACCGAAATCTTTTTAACGTCAATCTTTTTAACCTTTTCTAAAAAATATTTTTTGCCATGATTGTTACTAAAAACAATTTTTGAAGCATGTTTTGAAATAAAATTTCTAAAAGGAACTCTTCCTTTTTCACTAGCATCATCATATAAGTCGTATCTATGAGCTCTAACAATTAATCTGTTTTTAAATCCATCTTTTATTAAAAAAGAAAGTGCAATTGTAGAATTACTATACCAAAAATCATAAAAAACATCTTCTGGATCAATGCCTTCATTTATTAATAATTTTTTTAGTAAGTTATATTTGTTGCTTTGTATTATAAGGAAGTCTAAGTAATACTTCCAATTTCTTATATAATTAAAAAAATTGACTGAAATAAGCACTTCTGAAAAAAAAGTTATTATTATACGAATAAAAAATTTAGCAAATAATTTATTTCTGTTATAACTTTTGTTGTCTATAAACAGGTTATTAACCTTAACATTAGAAGGCAATAATCTTGTTTTATCGGTACTTTTAAAAGAAGGAATAATTATAACTTCTTTAAATTTTTGTGCTAAAAAGCCTATTTCATTTTCAATAAAAGTTTCGCTTTTATTGCCATAAGGATACTCTGCAGTAAAAAAAAATAATTTTTTATTTTCTTTTGGCATTTAATTTATATTTTATTTTACTGAATAAATTTGGTTTTTCTTCTATTATAATTGTAAAATCCTGTTGTTTACTTTTGCGTAACACAATGTATTGATAATCGCAATCTTTTACCCAAACAGAATAAGTTTTTAATTCGTCAATATAAAAACCATGAGGATATGTGGATTTTACTAATTCTGTTGTGTGAATTGGTTGGTCAATTATTTGAAGTACTTTAGGTGTGTTTATAATACACCAGTCTAAATATTCAGGATTGGGAATATGTATAAACACAAAACCCATTGGTTTTAAAATTTTGGAAATTTTTTCGAATAAGTTAAAATGTAAATTTATTGGAATGTGCTCAAGTACATCTGGCAGAACAATAACATCGAATAAAAGATTACCAAAGTTATATGTTGTAACATCGTCAGCAATTAATTGGATGTTGTTAAATTTTGAAAGTTTGTTTTTTGCAATAATAATACTTTCGGGGCTAATATCAATTGATGTAAGATGTCCGTTTTCTAAATATTTTGCAATTAAACTAGTAAAAGTTCCTATACCACATCCAATTTCTAATACATTGTCATCTTTTTTTAAACCGCATGTAATAACCTTATTTAAAATACTATGATGTCTTTTGTTAATACCTTGTTTTTTTGCAAAAGTATTATAGTAATTTATTATTTCTTCTTTCATATTACTTATTTCTAAAAAAGAATTTTATCAAAAAATCATTTACAAATATTTTTAAATCAGAATAGTTCCGAATTTGAAAAATTGCTAAAATTAGCAATTTTATACTTTTAAAAGATTTGGCATTATTTTTATACACAATTGAAAGGTTCCCATAATTAATTAATAAGCACTTACGAGCCTCCTTAAAAATATTTTGATAGTTATGAATTGTTAAAACAAATCTGATTAAACTTATATTGTGATTTAACGTTTGCTTTACTTTTTGATTGATTGAAAGGCTGTTTGAATTGATGCGATAAACAGCCATTTTTAAATCGATATACTTAATGTTTCCCTGGCTAATTAAACCTAATAATAGCAATTTATCACCTCCAAAAACAGGGTATTTTTTTAAATTACTTGGAAAAAAATTAGCAATATTCTGATTTCTGAAAAACAATGAACATGTTGGGACAAAAACATTCCAAGCCTCTTTTATGTCGTAAATGTCATTATAGTAAAACAAATTACGTCTATTTGTATAGGCTTCATCTTTAATTTCAACTGTATGCATTACAGCAGAAAAACCTGCATTATTTTTTAAAAAGTCATATTGCCTTTGTAACTTATTTGAATCATTCCAATAATCGTCACCTTCGCACAATGCAATAAATTCCCCATTACATTTCTTTAAAGTTTCAATCCAATTCTTGGTTAAACCATAGTTTTGATTATTGTGATAAAGCTTAATTATTCTAGGATACTTAGCAGCATACTCCTTACAAATTTTATATGTATTATCCGTTGAGCAATCTTCACCAATTACAATTTCAAAATTATAATCAGTTTTTTGCATTAAAATACTTTCAAGACATTGTTTAATATATTGTTCTTGATTATATGTTACTACAAAGACACTTAAGCACAGATTAGAAGAACTCATTTAATTTTATTAATTTAACCTCTATAAATAAAAATATAATTCCTTCTTAATTTAATTTTTTTAAGGAATAGGCTAAAAATGGTTTTAAATCTAATTTGGTTATTTATATAGTCTTCCAAAATATTTTTGGCAAATTTATTTA
>JAVHRJ010000319.1:0-3327 GCA_036171595.1 Bacteroidales bacterium | reverse complement strand
TTTGTAGTCCATACTTAATTGTAGATGTCTTTTTTAATGCTTACCGCTAACGGTTCAATGTTGGATTTGGCAGGCTTTTACTTGCAGTTATTGTCAAACCGCTAATGTGTTTGTATTTTGTTGTCATTGTCAAGTTGCACGTTACTGCCCGCTAAATTCTAACATGGTGTTACCAACCGTAATTATTGTTATAGTCAATTTATTATTATTTTTTCTGTGTGAATTAGCACACCATTGTCAAGTTTTACAAAGTAAATGCCTTTTGGTATATTTGAAAGATTAATTTTTGCCTCAATGTTATTATTCAATGTTACATAATAGACTTTTTCTCCAAGAATGTTACACACTTCAATGTTTTTTATGTCACTTGTTTGTTTTACAGTAAATAAACCAGTTGAAGGATTTGGGTAAATCGAAACAATTTTTTTCTGAAAATTTTCTTCAATTCCAACCATTTGAGATAAAAGTCGTCTATATGGATAAACACTATCAACATTGGCATAAATATAATCGCCGTAAATTACAAAATTACTAATGGTTGAAAGATAAAATCCACCTACTTCAAAACCATTTCCTACATCTGTCCATAAACCACCATTATTTGTTGTCAAATAAACGTTTGTGCCAGAAGTGTCAGAACCACCGGCAAAGATGTTTGTGCCATATGATATAAATGATTTAATAGCAGTATTTATTGGCATTCCATTATTTGCAATAGCCCAAGAATTTCCGTTATTAATTGATAAATATAAATATTTTGAAAAACTTACTGTGTCATAAGCTGAAATAAAAATATTATTTGCAGTAATATTTATTGCTGTTACAGATAAATTAATTGTTAGTCCAGAATTTATATTATTCCATGAATTACCATAATTATTAGAATAAAATATTCCTTTGCCATAAGTGCCAACATATATATTATTGCCGCTGGTGGTTATAGATAGAATTGTTGTATTTGTAGGTATTCCATTATTTACTTGAGTCCATAAATTGCCATTGTCATTTGATAAATACATTCCTTCGCTAGTCCCTGCAAAAATATTATTTCCAAGTACAGCTAATTTGTTAATATAAATTTGTGTTGGAAAACCATTGTTCATCAATGTCCAATTATTTCCCAAGTTTGATGATGAATAAATACTGCTTGTTGTGTCGGTTACAGTTAAAAAAATTATTGAATCTTTTAATACAATGTCTCTTGGGAATTTTGATAATGGAATACCATTATGAATAGGTGTCCAAGTTTCACCGCTGTCAGATGACATAATTACATTACATGCTTGCGATGCTTCAATAAATTTATTGCCAACAGTTATAAGTTTTATTGGATTACACCATGGGAAAATTCCACTTGTTACTGTAGGTAGCCATTGTGCATTTACAATGCTAATACTAAGAAAAAACATTGTCAAAGCGATTAGTGTTTTCATTGTTTTTGTTTTTAGGTGTCTATTAAGTCGTAAGGATATTTGTCTTTTTTTATTATGGTTGGTAACGATTTGCACTTGAAAAAGCTGGGCGATTAACCGCAGTTAGTTTCAAACCGCTAAAAAGTTTACAATTTGTTAATATTGTCAAGTTGCTATTCACTGCTCGTTGTTTTCGTAGGTGGTGTTATAGGCAGGTTTTATTTCTGTCGTTTGACTTAAATGGCTATTTTATTAAAACTTTTTCTGAATATGTTTTCTTTCCATCATCTAATTTAACAAAGTATATTCCTTTAGGTTGACTAGATAAATCGATTTCGAAATTTGTCATAAGAGTTCGGAATGAATATATGTTTTCACCAAGTGAATTGTATATATTTATGTCATTTATTTTAGATTTTGAAATTGTAATATTTAACTTTCCAGTCGTAGGATTGGGATAAATAAAAGATGAATTATTTAATGGTAATGGATTTTCATTCCCGATGTTTGAACTATTGTCAAAATATTTGATTATTGTTCCATTAGTCCCGACGGCATAGCCTGTATTATTATTAGGAAAACAAACAGAATTGAAAGTTTGAGATTGTATAGTTGCTAAAGACCAGATATTTCCACCATCTATTGTTTTTATTACTGTTCCAGAATTAATTCCATTACCACCTACTGCATATCCAATATTGTCGTTTGTAAAATAAACCGAGTAAAGAGGATTTGTTTCATCTGTCAATTGAGGAGTCCATGTCAATCCTGCATCAGTTGTTTTATAAATGGCAATTCCTGTTGAACTCGTGCCAACTGCATAACCAATGTTAAAAGAAGGAAAATGTATAGAATAAATCGCTGTATATCCAGTAGAATCAATGATTTGAGTTGACCAATTTAGTCCACCATCAGTTGTTTTGTATATATTCGAAGAATAATTTACAAGGTAACCATTATTTATATCTGTAAAAAAAATATAAGGAATAGACATAACCATATCTAAAGAAATAGTAGATTGTAAAAACCAATTTTCACCGGCATTTGTGGTTTTATAAATATATCCAGTACTGGCGCTGCTGTCAGTACCCAAAACATATCCAGTATTATTATCAGCAAAAAATATTGAAAGGAAATAATAAAATGTTGCAGTAGTGTTTTTTATTGTCCAAGAAGTTGCACCATTTGTTGTTTTTAATATTTTATTGGCATATATTGAATAGCCAGTATCATTTGATGTGAAATAAATATTACCTGCAGTTCCTATAGGAGAAACAACATACCAATTATTACCTCCATTTACTGTTTTTAAAAGTCCGCCATTTTCTTTTGTTATATACCCGGTGTCAGGAGAAGGGAAAAATACACTTCTTAAAAAAGTTGAAGTCCCTGAAAATTGTGTAGTCCATTGTGCATTAACAATGTCTCCTAAAAAAGTAAGCATTGTCAAAAAGATTAATTTTTTCATTTTCGTATATTATTTATGTTATTACAATGCATTGTTATTAAACTTGGCTATAACGTTTGAAGCTACCCAACACCGTGCAATTTCTTGCAGTGGTTGTCAAACCGCTATAATATTTGAATTTTGTTATTTGTGTCAAGTTGCCCATGACCGCCCGCTAAATGCTAACAGTGTGTTACCAATAGTTTTTATTTTGTAATTATAAATTTACCTGTACTTATTATATTTTTGTTCTGTGTTATTTGGTATTGATAAATGCCTTCATTAAAAGCACATTTGTCAATTAACACATTGTCGCTATATGTTTCTATACTTTTTATTTCTTTCCCAATAACATTAAAGAAGTTAATAGTTGTCAAGACGTTGGAATTGTTTGTAAACTTTAGAACAGAAAATTTGTCAACAGGATTAGGATAAACACATGAATAATCAATTTTTATATCATTTGAA
>JAVHRJ010000318.1:0-3353 GCA_036171595.1 Bacteroidales bacterium | reverse complement strand
TTTACAATTGTAAATGTGCTAATATATGGAATATAATTAAATGCAGTAACGCAAACATTAATCACTTGTCCAATTGAAGTAGGGGCAGGGTTTAAAGTTATTGTTGCACTACCTCCAGTAACGTATCCTGTTCCAAGAATTTGATTGTTTCCAGTAATTGCAACATAAGCACCTTCTACATTACAGTTTACTTGAAAAGTATTTATTCCTGAAAATGAAGTTGATGGATGTGAAACTGTCATAGCCATTGGGTCGGTTGTTCTAACCATTAAACTTGGGTCTCCAAAAACTGTCCATGTATCAGTCATTGCAAAATCTGAATAAGTATCATTCATTTTCATACAACCGTTTTCACAAATTCCGGCATAAGTACGTTTAATGTTACTAGTATAAGTTTCTGTAAGAATGTCAATCATTTCATCTTCGGCTTCCATTGGTGGGTTCCATGATTGATTAATTGTTGAGCCAAAAATACCAATAGCACCAGTAGGTCCTCCTGTTTGTTTTGCCCTCATCCATGCTTCGCAAAAACAAGTTCCAGCATTAAAGTGCCCAACTACACATGCTACCGAAAAAATAAATGGAAGTTTGTTAATATTTAATAGAGCAGTTGCTTCGGTGTTAGAAAAGCTTGTAGTTCCCCAAGCATTATCGGCACCATGTCCACAATATGTTATAACACCTAATCCAGGGTTTACAACAGCAGTAACATCTGCAGGAACAGGATTGCCGGCAGCGTCTAATCCACCTTGACTACCATCGAATAATTCAAACGATGTATCGTAAGTAAATCCTAATAAATCTGTTTGTATTGGTCTTATATGCTGATAGTCATATTCATTGTCATCGCCAGGTCCTTGATCAGAGCCAATACCTAAGTTTTTAGAATACCAGTTTCCGGCTAAAGGAGTTTTTTCGTAGAAAACGCTTCTTTCAACTTGAGTTTGAACATTGACAACTGTTTCGGCCGAAAAACGACCAACTAAAAATTCTGGATAATGGTCGCTTCCTGAAATATAAGCATAATCAATATCCATTGCTCCATTTGAACCATCGGTTGTAATAGCAGATGTAACTTGAGCAAAATCGCCAACTAACAATAAAAAGGTTAATCCATTTGTGTTATAGTAATTTGTTACATAATTTTTAATTGCAGTAGCAGTATTGCCAATTGATGCTACACTAACTATTTCGCAAGGTAATCCTTCTAATATTTTCCAATCAACAAAAGGTTGCATTGCAGTCATAAATGAAGCATCAGAAATAATTAGCATACGACCAGGTAGCTCATCAATAGGAGTGTACTTGGTTTGTTTAAAATTTAAAAAATGAGAACTATAAATGTTACTATATTCTTTATTTATAGAAGTTAAAGATTTTGTTCTTGTAATTGTATTTATTCCTTCGTTTTCGGTCGATTTTACTTTTAAAGTTAGTTCGGTATAAATTCTTAAAATTTTAGTAATAGGATTATATGTAAACGGTTGAATAACAACTGCAACGCCTCTGTAATCTCTAAAAATATATGGTTCTCTTAAAAATGCTTGAGTAGAAGGATAAAATTCATTTTGTTGGTATTCATTTCCAAAAGTAAAAGGTATTGTTGATGGGTCAACAGTTCGTAACAAATTACCTTTTGATGGAGCAACAGTAATGTTATTTAATTCAATAAATTTTGAATTTATAATTTCAACTTTCATTTCATTTTTATCAGGAATAATAATTGAAGTTGCAAAACAAGGTAAATCTGGAGCCCCATTTTTTAAAATTCTAACTGCATCTGGAGCATTAACAATTATTGATTTTGTGTTATTTGTTATAACAGATTTGAGTTCATAAGCATTTAAATTAAAGCTAATTATTGATTCGTTATTTGAATTCGAAACAAGATTTATTTCTGTATTTGAATTAACAGAATTTCCTATTTTTATCCACGAATGTTGTTGTCCAAAAACAGTATTAGCTGATAAATAAATTACCAGATACATAAAAAATAAATTAAAATTTTTCATTTTGTTATATTTATTTTGTAATAATCACTTTTAATATTTTTGAATTCGAATTAGTTGTTATTTTACAGAAATAAATTCCTGAAGAAATATCATTTCCAGAAAGTTGTATTTGATGTGTACCTTCCAAAACTTTTTGTGTTGGTAAAATCACTTTTACTGTTTCACCTAAAGCATTTAATATTGTAATGTTTACGTTTTCAGAGCTTGTAAGATTAAACATTATTAAAGATTCAGATTTAAATGGATTTGGATATATATTAAAATATTGCAAATTGTTATTTACTTCAGGTTTAACTTGGGTAATATTCATAGATGGGAAAATTATAAAGTCAACAAATGCAGCGTCTAATCCGTTAGCAACAGAGTAATCTTTTGAGTAAACCCATTTAATGGTATGTAAACCAGATGCTAATAAATATGCTTCGCGACTCCAATCAACTTCACCACTCCATTGATTAATTACAGCACCGTCAACATAAAACTTAAGCCAATCGTAAGTGTTTTCACTAGAAACTTTTTTGTAAAAAGATAATGTATCAGAAGAAAGCACGTCCATTTGTATTGTAAGTTCAGAAGTTTCGTTATCTGTAATAATTCCAGAGCGAGCAGAATAGTTCCCTTCATAAATACTTCCGCTATTATAAATAATCCAAGGTGTAGTCCCAGTATGAGTCATATCCCAAGGGTATTGAGTAAAAGTATTTGTTTCAAAGTCCTCAACAATGAGTCCAACATTTAACGAAAATGTTTTTGTTGCTGTGTATCCTCCAGCATTTACATTATAAGTGAAACTTGCATAAGAACCAGGTGTAGCACCAGCATCAACATTTACAGTGAACGAAGCTATTGCGTTTCCAGAAGCATTAATTGCACCAATATTACTCGTGTTTCCTGGTATTGTAACCATTCCGCTGTTTAAGTTAAGAGTTCCAATAGCTGATGGGGAAATGGCATGACCATTATTTAATGTTATTATGTTAATTGTTACTGATTCGCCTGGATCGAGTCTTCCGTTTCCATTTCCTAAAGCTACATCATCTACTGTAACAGTTGTAGCTTGTAAAACAGGTGCATTAAGTAATATGTTAAAATTTGTTTGCCATGTGCCAGAACCTCCATCGGTAGATGTTACTGTAAATTGTGCAGATTGCTGGTCGGTTATTACACTAGCAACATTAAATGAAAATGCATTGTTAATTGTAGAAATTGAGTTTGCATTAATGTTTCCGTAAGTTTCAGTGTTATCTGTTATTGTAATGTTTGAATTTGTTGTACTTAATGTTGTGTTAATATTTGTAGCATTGATGTTTCCAACATTCTTTAAAGTCATATCCAAATTAA
>JAVHRJ010000317.1:0-3360 GCA_036171595.1 Bacteroidales bacterium | reverse complement strand
CTAATTAAACATAAATTAAATTCTCAGCATTTAATTCTTTTTCGCCATTCCATCTGTATGCCGCTAAATATCCTCCTTTTGAAGCTCCAAAATCTAAACAACATGCATTATTTTTAAGTAAATATGGTAAAGTTTGAAACCAATAATGACCAAAAAAAACTGGTTTTTCTGTATCTAAATAGTTTCTGAAATTAGGTAAAAGTTCAGGCGTAACAATTACTCCTGGGCATTTTACTGGTTTATGGGTCATTATGCATAAGGGCAATGGTTTGCTATAAATATTTTGCCACCATTTAATTCTATATTTAATTGGTTTATTTGATATGCTTGAAATAAAAAGCTGTAATTTAATTCCTTCTATCGTTTCGTTAACAATGTTTTTTAATCTTTTTTCTTTTGTGTTAGAAATTTTCAAGTAATTAAACAATTGGAATAAATTTTCGAAATGTTTTAGTTCTTCAATATTTTCGTTTGACCAATATGCATGAACTGCTCTAAATTTATCGTTTTCAATATAAAATGGTAACTTCATAAACCAATCTAAATATTCACATAATTCGCCAATAGAATTTTTAAACTCAAAAAGTAAGCTTTCATAATCTTTTAAAAGTGTCGATTTAGGTGATGTGAAAATGTTTTTACCAAACTTGAAATAATATAACGATAAAAAATATTCGTGATTCCCTAATATAATTAAGGCAATATTGTTTTTCCATAGATTATGTAATATGCTCAAAGTTTGTTTGTTGTTTATACCAACATTTATAAAATCGCCTAAAATAACTAATTGTCTGTTTTCGGGATGTTTCCAGCTATTAGGAGTTTTACAATAACCAAGTTTTTCAATTAAAGCAAGTAATTTCTTACTATTAGCATGAATGTCGCCAATAAAATCTAGTTTATTCCAGCTGTTTATTTCCATTTATTTTATACAAATAAATTAAAATTTTTTTTATTAATTTTTAATTCAATTGTAGGGTAATATTCTAAGTTATTTTTAGTTTAACCGCCCATTTGAATTAAGCTTGCAAATTTAGATTTATTAATAAGTTTTTGATAAGTATTAAAAACTTTTTGTTAACAAAAATACTAAAGGTAAATATTTTTGCTATTTAGATTTATTCTAATTAAATTTGCATTTGAATATTTGTAAAAATCATGGAAAGCGAGAAAGATAAAATTATTTCGGAAGTAACAGAAAATGAATATAAGTATGGGTTTGTAACAGATATTGAAACAGATTCAATTGCTAAAGGTTTAAGCAAAGAAGTTGTAAAAATTATATCGTCGCGAAAAAACGAACCTGAATTTATGCTTGAGTGGCGATTAAAAGCTTATGAACATTGGGAAAAAATGGAAATGCCTACATGGGCACATTTAACTATTCCCGAAATAAATTACCAGGATATAATATTTTATTCGGCTCCAAAACAAGGAGCAGCTATAAATTCCTTAGATGAAATTGACCCCGAACTTAAAGCAACTTTCGATAGGCTAGGTATTCCTTTAGATGAGCAAAAAAAGTTAAGTGGTGTTGCTGTTGACGCAGTAATGGACAGTGCTTCAATAAAAACTACTTTTAAAGAAAGTTTAGCCGATTTAGGAATAATTTTTTGTTCTATGAGTGAAGCAATTCGAGAACATCCCGATTTAATTAAAAAATATTTAGGCTCGGTTGTTCCATACACAGATAATTATTTTGCAACATTAAATTGTGCAGTATTTAGTGATGGCTCTTTTGTTTATATCCCAAAAGGCGTACGTTGCCCTATGGAACTTTCTACTTATTTTAGGATAAATGCCGAAAATACAGGGCAATTTGAACGAACTTTAATTATTGCCGACGAAGGCTCTTACGTAAGTTATTTAGAAGGATGCACAGCACCAAAGCGAGATGTAAATCAATTGCATGCCGCTGTTGTTGAATTAGTTGTGTTAAAGGATGCCGAAATAAAATACTCAACAGTACAAAATTGGTATCCTGGCGATAAAAATGGCAATGGAGGTATTTTTAATTTTGTTACAAAACGTGGAATTTGTAAAGAAGAAAATTCAAAACTTTCATGGACACAGGTAGAAACTGGTTCTGCAATTACATGGAAATACCCAAGTTGTATATTAAAAGGTGATAATTCCTCTGCAGAATTTTATTCTGTTGCTGTAACAAATAATCATCAACAAGCCGATACTGGAACTAAAATGATGCATATTGGCAAAAACACAAGAAGCAGAATTGTATCAAAAGGAATTTCTGCTGGTTTAAGTCAAAATAGCTATCGTGGATTGGTTAAAGTTCTTAAAAATGCCGAAAATGCACGTAATCATTCACAATGCGATTCTTTACTTTTAGGAAATAATTGCGGTGCACATACATTTCCATACATCGAAGTTGATAATAAAGAAGCAATTGTAGAGCACGAAGCAACAACATCAAGAATAGGTGAGGATCAGATTTTTTATTGTAATCAACGTGGAATTTCAACAGAAGATGCAATTGGACTTATTGTTAATGGTTATGCTCGTGAAGTTTTAAAACAATTGCCAATGGAATTTGCTGTTGAAGCCCAAAAATTATTACAAATAAGTTTAGAGGGAAGTGTAGGATAAAAAAGTTTAAAGTTATAAAGTAAAAAGTATGAAAGTTGAAAAGCATAAAATAATTTATTAAGTTAATTGTTATTTGGTTGTTAGTGTGGCTGTGCCCTATAGTGTCAGGGTGTGAGAGGGCGGGATAAGAAAGTTAAAAAGTTTTAAAGTAAAAAGTTAAAAGACAGATATATGTTAAGTATAAAAAATTTAAAAGCATCGATAAACGGAAAGCAAATTTTAAAAGGAATTAACCTTGAAGTAAAACCAGGTGAGGTGCATGCTATTATGGGTCCTAATGGATCGGGAAAAAGTACACTTGCTTCAGTTTTGGCAGGTCGCGATCTTTTTGAAGTTACCGGAGGTGAAGTTATTTTTGAGGGAAAAAATTTGCTCGAAATGCTACCCGAAGATCGTGCTAGGTTAGGAATTTTTTTGGGCTTTCAATACCCTATTGAAATTCCAGGTGTTAGCATGGTAAATTTTATGAAAACAGCCGTAAACGAAAAACGTAAATACCATAATTTACCACTTTTAAGTTCATCAGATTTTTTAAAATTAATGCGTGAAAAAAAGGAGCTTGTTGAAATAGATTCGCAACTCACAAATCGTTCTGTTAACGAGGGTTTTTCGGGTGGCGAAAAAAAGAAAAATGAAATATTTCAGATGGCAATGCTAGAACCTAAATTAGCAATACTTGATGAAACAGATTCAGGTTTAGATATTGATGCACTTAGAATTGTTGCAAATGGAGTTAATAAACTTAAACGACCA
>JAVHRJ010000316.1:0-3370 GCA_036171595.1 Bacteroidales bacterium | reverse complement strand
ATCTAATATGTTGAAATATATATTATTAAGCGCCATTTAAGGAGCGACTAGTTATTATATTATAATAGTGGTGTTCCCTTTGAATATTTATAGGATAAAATTATATAAATGATGTAAGCGCTCCCTCTTCCAATAGTTAAACAAAGTAAAGTCATCAATACACTATTAAATAAATAAACTCCGATTAGTAATGCAATTAATGTAATTACAACGTAGTAGATTTGCCAATACATTGATATCTTCATTTTTCCTGTAATAATCAAAACTCCACTCATTGACATACTAATAAAACTCAATATTATCATTGGAAGTAAAATTTGTGAATAAACACCTGAAATTTGCCATTGTTTACCAAGAACTATAGAAAACAAATTTGGTAATATAAAAAAGAGACCAAAAAGACCAATTAATCCAATCAATGATAAATTTTTAAATAATCGCTTATAAATTGTAATACAATTCCCATATTTCATATAATCTTCATTAGCTCTTTGTCTGAATACATCCCTAACTGAAGAGCTTATAATATTCATTGGGGCAGTTAGTACCATTAATGTCATTCCATAAAAACCCACTTCAACACTATTAAAATAAAAACCTATAAATAAAATAGGAAGAGCGCCTCCAATTTGACTTAATAATTGATCAGGCATAATATATTTTGGAAATTCAATGTATTTTTTTGCAGAAATTCTAATTTGTTTAAAAGATATTTGCAAAAATTCTCTTTTATCTTTCTTTAATGCTCGATAAATACATGTTCCTGCAGATATTGACCTCCCAATCAATTCCCCGACAATCAAACCATTACTTGTAATTTTTATTAGTCCAAAAAATAATTTACTTAAAGTATTTGCCGTTGTATTCGATATCTTATTCCAAGAAAGATAAACAAAATATTTATTACGAACACACCACTCATTATATGTATTAAAGATAATTATAACAAATGCTAGAATAGGAGGGACAAATAACCATTTGCTTAACTCTTGGTTATGAAATAATTCTGAGAATTGTTTTTCAAAAACTAATAAAATAATTAAAGAAATGGATAATACAATTGAACTTAAAAATAGAATTAATCCAATAATATTTGCTGCTTCCTTTTTTGTTTTAGTTATCAATATACTACTTTCATATTTTCCTGTTGCTAAAACAACAAGAATAGAAGTTATTGAACCTAAAATCTCTAATACTCCAAATTGAGCAGGTGTGAAAATCCTACCTATAATAGGATAGAATATCATAGGGATTATTTGAGCGATACTTGTACCAAGTGTTAGTATAAAGGCATTTTTTGTAAATTCCCCCTTTCCTGAAAGCTTATTAAACATTTTTCTCAGATATTAATTATCTTTAAAATTAAAATTCCATTTATTAAATAATAATACTTCAAAACAAATCTTAGAAAATTTCAAAATTCATATTAAAGCCAACTGTCTTTATTAAATGATTTCTTATTAAAAAATACTATAACTTAGAAATGTTTTCAGAAATATATTCAATCTCTTCAGAAGTTAAATAAGAATTCATCGGCAAACTCATAATCTCATTAGAAACCACCTCCGCGATAAGGAAATCACCTTTTTTATATCCTAGATATTTAAAACACTCTTGTAAATGTAATGGCATAGGATAGTGAACAGCGGTAGGTATCCCTACTTCTTTTAATTGAGATTGTACTGATTCTCTGTCCTTAACCCGAATAGAATATTGCGCCCAGGCTGATGTTGCATTATCGGTTAATTTGGGTAAAATGATATTTTTTTTATTTTTTAAAACTTCCTGATATTTCTCAGCAACCTCTTGACGTAACTTTAAATCTTTTCCATAGTATTTTAGTTTCACATTCAAAACGGCTGCTTGCAGGGTATCCATTCTGCCACCCATACCTATATATTGATGAAAGTATCTTTTTGTTTGGCCATGCAGCCTCAATGATTTTATCTTTACCGCCAAATCTTCATTATTGGTAAAAACAGCACCACCATCTCCAAAGCATCCAAGTGGCTTGGCCGGGAAAAAAGAAGTTATAGATATATCTCCTAAATTACTATCCGTTTTACCATTATAAGTGGCTCCAAATGATTGTGCTCCATCAATAATTACTTTTAAGTTATATTTATCTGCAATATGCTGTATTGCCTCTATATCTGCCGGTTGTCCGTAAAGTGAAACAGGAATAATCACTTTTGTTTTTGCAGTGATTACAGCTTCTATTTTTAAAGGGTCTATGTTATACGTTTTTTCATCAATATCAACAAAAACTGGTTTAGCTCCTAAAAAAGCAATTGTTTCAGCAGTCGCTACAAATGTAAATGGCGAAGTGATAACTTCATCCCCAGGTTTAATATCCAAAGCCATCATGGCTAATAAAAGTGCGTCAGTTCCTGATGAACAACTAATGGCATATTGAGCTCCTGTAAATTTTTCTAATTCACTTTCAAGCTGATCAATTTCTTCACCCATGATATAGTTTGACTTATCAAGAACAGCTTGAATGGCCTCATCTATTTCTGTTTTATATAACTGATATTGGTATTGCAAGTTGGCAAAATCTATTTTCATTCTAGTTTCCAAATTCTATTAATTGATTATTTACTATTTTATAGGTGCTATTATCAAAACTATCAATAGCTAAATGGTTTTCATCAAACTGAAGGGTATTTCCAGCTTTACTTACCCAACCGATTTGCTTTGCAGGAACACCTACCATGAGCGCATAGGGTTTTACATCTTTATTAACTACGGCACCAGATCCAACTAAGGCATATGCTCCTATGGTTACTCCACAAATTACAGTTGCATTTGCACCAATAGAGCAACCTTTTTTAAGCAATGTTTTTTTGAATTCTTCTTTTTTAACTATAAAACTTCTGGGGTTTATAACATTGGTAAAAACCATAGACGGACCTAAGAAAACATCATCTTCTACTTCGACACCTTCATAAATTGATATGTTATTCTGAACCTTAACGCCATTACCAATAGTAACATTTGGCCCAACTACGCAGTTTTGACCAAAAGAACAATTTGACCCAATTTTTGTATTGGATAAAACATGACTAAAGTGCCATATTTTACTATTCTCTCCTATGATTACATTGTCATCTATGAAAGAAGACTCATGTACAAAAAAATTAACCATTGATTACTTTTTTACAAAATGGATGATACTCTCCTTTTAATCCTATTGGAGCAAGATTCCTTATAGCAGACACCGTATTAATAGAACCATACGCTTCATCAAGCCCAAAACCATTACCTTTCAGAATTTCTTCATAACTTCTTGTATGAAGGTCTGTAAATCCGCCACTAAATTCAATTTCCTCACCATTTACTGTAATTGATCTATAGGTTGTGAGCCCTC
>JAVHRJ010000315.1:11600-16274 GCA_036171595.1 Bacteroidales bacterium | reverse complement strand
ATCTTCGTGCATTAGTTTCTTATAAAGGAATAGAAAGAATAGAAACACTTGAATATCCTGAAAATGCACTACGTGAAGCCATACTTAATGCAATTATTCATCGTAATTATTCTACAGGAACAGAGATTACATTAAGTGTATTTGATAATAAAATAGTGTTTTGGAACGATGGCTCACTGCTCGAACCGTTAAATATTGAAATGTTAAAAAAAGAACACCCTTCCCGAAAACGAAATGTTTTGTTGGCAAATATTTTTTTTCGTTCCGGAGCAATAGAAGCATGGGGACGTGGTACAAGAATGATGGTTGATGATACTATTAATGGTAATTATCCTGAACCAATATTCAGAGAATATGCCGGTGGTTTTGAAGTTACTTTTGAACGAAAAATTGATGCTGACCAAAAAACTACCCAGAAAACTACCCAGAAAACTACCCAGAAAATTCTTGCTTTACTTAAAGATAATCCAAAATTAAGCAGGAAAGAATTAGCCGAACTATTAGACGATATAACAGAAGATGGAGTTAAATATAATCTTGAAAAATTAATACGTGAACAACTAATTAAACATATCGGACCAAATAAAGGCGGATATTGGGAGGTTATAAAATGAGTGATATTGCAATAAAAGTAGAGTTGTTATCTAAAAAATATACAATAGGAGCCAAAGCCAGCGGTTCTTTACGCGAAACTATTGTGCATAAATGGCACTCATTATCTGCTAAAACAAAGAATAACAATGAAGAATTTTGGGCATTAAAAGATGTTTCGTTTGAAGTTAAGCAAGGCGAGGTTTTGGGCATTATTGGTAAAAATGGAGCCGGCAAAAGCACTTTGTTAAAAGTATTATCGCGGATTACTGAACCAACTTCAGGGCGATTTGTTATAAACGGCAGAGTTTCATCGCTTTTAGAGGTTGGAACTGGTTTTCATCCTGAACTTACAGGTCGCGAAAACATTTATCTGAATGGCACAATTTTAGGAATGACTCGTAAAGAAGTAAAACTAAAATTTGATGAAATTGTTGATTTTAGCGGGGTTGAAAAATTTATTGATACTCCAGTAAAACATTACAGTTCTGGAATGTACGTGCGTTTAGCTTTTGCCGTTGCCGCTCACCTTGAGCCAGAAATTTTAATTATTGACGAGGTACTGGCAGTTGGCGATGCAGAGTTTCAAAAAAAATGTTTGGGAAAAATGGATGAAGTTGCAAAACAAGGGAGAACGGTGCTATTTGTTAGCCATAATATGGGGGCTGTAAAGAGTTTATGTAAAAAAGGAATATTATTAAATTTAGGTGAAGTGTTATTTATAGGAAATATGTCCAATGCTGTAGAAAAATATTTGCAAATTTCAGACACTCAGATAAGCCATTTTATATTTAATAACAGCAAGACAGATATCGCATATGTAACAGATGTAACAATTGAAAACACTAATGGGCAAGAAATTTTAAATATTCCTATCGGAAAACCTTGGCAAGTTCGAATAAGAATTGTAATAAATGAATATCAACCACATTTTATTGCAGGTATTGGATTTATTACTTCTGATGATTCTCCTTTAAGAACAGTATGGACCAAGCCACAGAATATTGAAATAGGTATTTATGAGATAATATTTATAGAAAATAATATATTATTAAGCTATGGAAAATATAGATTGATTATTGGATTATCAAGTCGGGAACAACCCCTATTTTATAAACCAAATGATGTTTATATAACTGTTGATGACATTTTTGATAAAGAGTTTATATTAAAAAATAATAATGGTTATATTTTAAACCAGATGGAAACACAAATAATCAAACAAATATAATTATGAATTATTATTCATTTGAGGAATATGTTAATTCTGAGATTCCTGTAAAAAAGCAACTACTAAATTATTTTAATGTAGACAAGTTGTTAACTATTTTTGATATTGGCTCTTGTGAGGGTGAAGATTCAATAAGGTATTCAAAGCTCTTCCCTAAAGCTATAATTCACAGTTTTGAACCCAACCCATTAAATTATAATAAAGCAAAAAAAAACATACAAAATTATAATGCGATGCAAAATATCACATTAAATAATATTGCATTATCAAATTCAATTGGTACAAAAAAGATGTATATTTCATCTGGACATCCTAAAGGCACAGAAAATAATTCGAAATGGAATTATGGAAATAAATCAAGTTCGCTTTTAAAACCAAACATGTCGTTAATGAAAAAAAATTATTCTTGGTTGACATTTAATGATGTTATAAATGTACAAACATCAACATTGCTGACATATTGTGATAATAATAATATCAAAGAAATAGACTTTGTTCACTTAGATGTTCAGGGTGCAGAAAAAAAGGTTTTAGAAGGAGCTGGGGCTTTGATGGTAAAAATTAAAATGATATTTTTAGAGGTCGAAAATGTAGAATTATATATTAATCAACCGTTAAAAAATGAAATTGAAGGATACTTAATAAAAAACCATTTTAGAAAAATTATTGATATTGGAAATGGCGTAACTGGAGACCAATTATACTTTAATGAAAAAATATTTTAACTGTAATTCAATATTTCAAAATGTATTTTAAAAATTCAAATAGATATAAAAAAATTTCATTTTCACAAACAGGTGAAGACTTAATTATTAAAATGATTTTTAACACTAGAGGAATTTATTTACCATCCTATATTGATATTGGTGCTAATCATCCATGGAATTTTAATAATACTGCTATTTTTTATCTTGATGGTTCTAAAGGAATTAATATAGAGCCTAATCCCAAGCTGTTTAAATTGATTAAAAAAAATCGGAAAAAAGATAAAAATTTAAATATTGGCATTGCATGTAAAACTGGAGAAATAGATTATTATCAATTAGATGCAAATACTTTAAATACAACAAAGAAAGAAGATGCATTAAATTATGAAAATAATCACGGGTTTAAAATTATTAATACAATAAAAATTAATGTAGACACAATTCAAAATGTTTTAAATAAATTTAATAATGGGCAGAATCCCGATTTCTTTTCCATTGATGTAGAAGGATTAGATTATGAAATATTACAATCTATTAATTTTGATAATAAACCTCCTACTGTTGTTTGCATAGAGTCAATATCATTTTCTAATACTGGACATGGAGAAAAAAATAAAAATATAATAGGTTTTATGCTCTCAAAAAATTATTTGCTCTTTGCTGATACCTATATTAATTACATATTTGTTTATCGTCCTTTTTGGGAAAAACGATTATGAGTACAATTTTTAATAAAATATTTAATGCTTTTCACAATATCCCAGCTTTTGGTACCGAGAATCAAAATTTAAGGGACATTTGGTTGATAAAAGTGTTATCTGCTGTTCCAGAAAATTATAGGATTTTGGATGCTGGGGCGGGAGAACTAAAATATAAAAAATACTGTGCTCATTTAAACTATATATCTCAAGATTTTGGTCAATATAATGGCATTGGCAATGAGAAAGGCTTGCAAACACAAAAGTGGGATAATTCAAAAACAGATATTATATCTGATATTATAAATATTCCTCAACCAGATAATTTTTTTGATGTAATTTTATGTTCAGAAGTATTAGAACATATTCCTGACCCTGTATTGGCAATTAAAGAATTTTCAAGATTATTAAAAAAGGAGGGAACGCTAATTATTACTGCTCCTTTTTGCAGTTTGACACATTTTGCTCCTTTTCACTTTTCATCAGGTTTTAATCGCTATTTTTATGAAAAACATCTTTCAGATTACGGCTTCAAAATAAAAGAAATTGTTCCAAATGGAAATTATTTTCAGTACCTTGCTCAGGAAATACATCGGCTTCCTAAAATAGCATCTATCTATTGTAATACTAAATTGAATTACTTGGAAAAATTAAAATTATTATATACTTTAAAAATGCTATCGAAATTATCAGTATCAGATAATGGTAGTAGCGAATTATTATGTTTTGGTTATCATATTCTAGCCACAAAACTATGATAATTGTTAAACTTATAGGTGGTATAGGGAACCAAATGTTTCAATATGCTACTGGAAGAAAATTGGCATTTATTAACAAGACAAGTCTGAAGTTGGATATTATGGACTTATGTAATCAAAAAAACGAATATGCTAGAAAATTTGAGTTAGAATTATTTAATATTAACGCAGAGATTGCTACGATTGCTGAAATTACAAAAATCAGAAACGATGAATACTCGTGTGTTAAAAAAACCTCCTGTGATTTTATACAATCAATTCTGCCATATTGGAAAAGAAATATTATTATAGAGAAATATTTGTCTTTTGATCGAAATATTTTAAAAACTACAAACAACTCGTATCTTGATGGTTACTGGCAAAGTGCAAAGTATTTCACGTCTATCGCCCAGATAATAAAAGAAGATTTTACCTTTAAATCATCAGAATCTGTAAAAATAAAGGAGGTTGCTATGGCTATTGAAAATTGTAATTCTGTTTCTGTTCACTTTCGTTTTGGAGATTACTTGTCAAATAGTAAAGTAAATAAATATCATGGAGTTCTTTCTCGAAAATATTACGATGAAGCATTCCAATTAATTTCTAAGAAAATTGAAAACCCCCAATTTTTTATATTTTCAGATGATAAACGTTATGTAAAAGAAAATTATTCTTTACCAAGCCATACTATTTTTATTGATAGCAAAAAC
>JAVHRJ010000315.1:0-11590 GCA_036171595.1 Bacteroidales bacterium | reverse complement strand
AAGCTATTCTTCAATTTGCGTAGCTTGAAACAAGGGTTTGATAGCAAAAACATTGTAGATGATGATATGAGATTAATGAGATTATGCAAACACCATATTATTGCTAATAGTTCCTTTAGTTGGTGGACAGCATGGCTTTCAAATTACAAAGATAAGATAGTTATTGCTCCGGCGAAATGGTTTAATGTAACTGAATTCATCTTTCCAGAGGACAGGTTTCCAAAAGAGTGGATAATTATTTAAATAGTATTAGCTTTGTGAAATTCAAAAAAAACATGTCAATAATATTCGATATATTTTTACCAAGATGGAATTATGTTGCAAAAGCATCATAATAAAAATAGGATATTATTTTACACTCATTACTTTTAATATTTAAAAAAGAGAAAATGAATATCTTTAAACAATATATAAAACTCTAATTTTATGTGTGGAATCGCAGGAATTGTTGCATCCAATGCAATGAATTACACAAAGTTAATTGAGAAAATGAGAAAAACACTTTCTCATAGAGGTCCTGATGAAGATGGTGAATGTTTTTTTTTTGATGCAGCATTCGCTCATACTCGTCTTAGTATTATAGATATAACTTCTGGGAAACAACCTATGCTCTCTGATGATAAAACCCTTTGTATTGTCTTGAATGGAGAAATATATGGGTATAAGAGTATTAAAGAAAAATTAATCAATAAATATAAATTTAACAATAATTCAGATACAGAGGTTGTCCTTAATTTATATATAGATAAAGGCGATTCTTTTGTAGATGAATTACCAGGAATGTTTTCTTTTGCAATTTGGGATACAAAAAAAAAAAATTGTTTTGTGCTAGAGATAGATTTGGAGAAAAACCTTTTTATTATGCAATAGGTAAGAATGGTGAATTTATATTTGCTTCAGAGATAAAAGCAATCATTGCGACTAATCTAATTGATCCTTGTTTATCTTTATCTTCATTAGTTCATTATTTTCAAAATTTATATGTTCATCCGAGTAAAACAATTTATTCTAATATTTTTGTCTTGCCTCCGGCTCATAAATTAATATTTCAAAATAACAAAATATTAATTTCAAGGTATTGGGAAAGACCCGCGGTAATTGATATTTCAGTCAATGAGGCAATTGTTACTTTTAAGAATTTACTATATCAGTCGATACAAAAGCAATTAATAGCTGATGTTGATGTTGGAGTATTTTTAAGCGGAGGATTAGATTCCAGTACTATAACTACACTTGCGGCTAAAATAAAACCAGACATTAAGATTTTTTCTTATGATTTTGAAACCAAAAGCGAGCTTCGTTATTCAAAAGAATTAGCTAAAAACATCGGTCGTGAACAAATTATCTTGTCTGATAATAATCCAGAATTATGTACGATCTTAACAGAAATGCAAATAGTGTTTGATGAGCCTTTTGCCGATTCCTCAAATATTCCGATGTATCTGATTTCACGCGAAGCCAGTAAGTATGTCAAGGTTGTTCTTACTGGTGATGGAGGCGATGAATTATTGGGTGGATATACATCATGGTATAAACTATTATATTATTTGGATAAGTTAAAAGATAAATCAGCTATAAAAAAAAATATTTTAAGAATTCAGGCATCTATGATGCATCGATTAAATTTATATAAATATTCACAAAACAATAATTTATTACACCTACACAATGCATTATATTTAGATAGAATGCAAACCAGTATTGGTGATTCTTTATCTCGATTTTTTATTGATATGCCAACTCTTAAGAATTTATTTATTAATGATCAGGAAATAAAAAATATTAATACTATTGAAAAAAGTAGCAATATGAACCTAAATGATATTTTATATTCTGATTTAACTAATTATATGGTTGGTGATATTTTAGTTAAAACTGATAGAACAGCTATGGCAAATGGACTTGAGTTAAGGTCCCCGTTTCTTGATAAAGATTTTGCATCATTCTGTATTTCGCTCCCATTGTCTTTGAAAATAAATGATAAATCTGATAAATTTATTTTAAGAGAAGCTTATAAAACAGTATTACCTAAAAGTATTAAAAATCGCTCAAAGGAAGGCTTTGGCGCTCCAGTAAAAGAGTGGTTGAAAAGAAGAGATTTTCAAAAATTAATAACTGATTATTTATTTAATAAAGACAGGAAAATTTACACTATTTTTGATTTTAAAAAAACAAGCCGTTTTATTTCAAATATGGACCAAATTACATGGATATTTTTAGTTGCTTCTTTATGGTTAGAAACCCATGAATACAAGAGAATTGAAATGTAATTCAATACAGAAAGTAGTTAGTTAAGAAAAAATGAAAAGAGTAATTATTACTGGAGGTGATGGGTTTAATGGAAGTAATTTAATAGAACGTCTTTTAGAAATTGACAGTACTGAAGTTGCTTGTATTGATAATTTTTATGGCAGAAAACTAAAAGAGTTCAATATTAAGGATGTTATTAATAATACTATTAAATTATTTATCCTAATTCAAACTATCAAGAAAACATTAGATAATAAAGCAATCATTGATTGGAAGAATAAACAACAGGGAGATATAAATATCACTTTTATCAATATTGATAAAGCAAAAAGAATATTGAATTATTATCCCGCAACTTCTTTTGAAAATGGCATTCAAAATTTTATTGAATGGTATCAGACAAGATAAATATAAATCCATTGGTTTCAGTAGTAATGGCTGTTTATAATGGCAGGGAATATTTGGGTGAAGCTATTGACAGTATTCTAAATCAAACTTTTAAAACTTTTGAATTTATTATTATTAATGATGGTTCGGATGATGATACTCTTTCTATTCTGTCTGCATATAATGATAAAAGAATTAGAATAATAAACAATGGAAAGAATATTGGGTTATCCAAATCATTAAATATAGGAATATTAAATGCAAAAGGACTGTTTATTGCAAGAATGGATGCAGATGATATATCTCATCCGTCCAGATTTCAGCAACAAGTACAGATATTAGAAAACAATAAAAATATTGGAATTTGTGGAACTTGGTTTAAGATTTTAAATCAAGATGTGTTTTATAAATACCCTGTTTCTGATATTGATATAAAATTATCATTATTATTTCATAATCCAATTTGCCATTCTAGTGTATTAATTAGAAAAGAATGTATAGATAACCTGAATTTATTTTATGATGAAAATGTCAGATATGCACAGGATTATGATTTATGGATTAGAGCATCTCAGAAAAATGTAATTTTTTATAATGTGCCGGAGTTTTTATTAAATCACAGAATTCATAATAACAGAATCACTAGCAAACATGAAAGTGCGCAAAAGAGTTTTGCAATGGCTGCAAAAAAAAAAATATGGGAGAAATTATTGGTAGCCTTTTCGAATAACGAAAAACAAGAATTATTTAAATTTATTAATAATGATTTATCTTTAGCTAAGCAAAATCTTAAAAATATAACACAATATGTAAATGTTGTAATTAAGGAAAATTATAATTTAAAAATATTTCCCGAAAAGCAGTTTTCGGATTATATTCGATATAAACTATTATTTTTCAATAGGCAATATTATGTATATAATTATATCATAAATAGACATCAATATTCTTTCAAAGACTATAAAACGAATTTTTTATCTAAAGATTCTTCATTTAAATATTTAAATTATAAGGAAATCATCAAAGTATTATTTATTACTTTATCAAAACTTTTTAGGTAATATTTTCATTACAATGGATATTAACAAATCAGTATTATATTTATTTACTTCAGTCTTTCCCTACGGCAATAAAAGCGAAACTTTTATTGAAACAGAAATTAAATATTTATGTGAAGAATTTGAACAAGTAGTTGTTTTTCCTTCACACAAAGTTCAATATTGTAGAACTATTCCTCAAAATGCTTCAATAAATAATTGTTTAAACAATTTAAATTTTTCAAAAAAAAAGAAAATTATCGCATTAATATCGAGTTTCTTAATTACAATAAACATTGTTTTTTCAGAAGTTTTAGATAAAGGGTTATTTAAGGTTTTAAAAAACCTTAAGCCACTTCTTGATTATTTATCTACTGAATTAACTAAAGCAAAATCATTAGAAAAACAATTTGCAAGTATTAATATAAAAAACGCTATTTTTTATGACTACTGGTTTGTTGACAGTACTTTAGCACTAAGTATTTTAAAACACAAAAAGAAAATCCAATCTTTTATTTCAAGGGGACATGGTTTTGATATATATGATGAAAGAATGGGAACTTTAGGTGTTCCATTTAGAAAATGGAAATTAAAAAAAATTAAGTCTATTTATATTATTAGTGAATACGGACTAAAATACTTTAAAAATAAAGTTTCTACAAATTATCATTATAAATTGAAATTATCACGTTTAGGAGTAGAAAAACAACAACAAAATTTGTTACAGAGTAATATTAATCCAGAAACCAAGATTATTGTTTCATGTTCAAGTATGTTATCATTTAAAAATGTTGAGCAAATGCCTTTATTATTAAAAAATTTAACCGAAAATATACATTGGATTCATTTTGGTGATGGTCCAAATAAAGAAATAATTGAAAACGCATGCTCTTATTTGCCAAATAATGTAACATATACTCTTATGGGACATGTTGATAATTCAAAAATAATTGAACACTATAAAAACAGCAATGTTGACTTGTTTATTTCTTTAAGTCAATCAGAAGGACTTCCAGTCAGCATGATGGAGGCGCAAAGCTTTGGAATTCCAATTATTGCAATTCCTATTGGTGGAATACCTGAAATTGTTATTAATGGAGTTACTGGTTTTTTACTTAAAGAAAATGACATTGATTATAATTTATCTATACTAAAAAAAGCTATCTTTGAGTATGATTTCGATAAATATAAAATATTAGATTTTTTTAATTCTAATTTTTTGGCTTCAAAAAATTATACAAATTTTGTAAAAGAAATATGCTTATAAGAAAAATTAAAAATAAACTCTACTTAATAATTGAAAAACATAGAAATAAGTGGAGCTATATTGATGTTAACGCAAAAATATCACAATCTGCAAAAATTTTTTCAAGCCAATTGCATGGATGCGTTAATGTTGGTGAGCGTAGTGTTATTTATAATGCTATGGTTAGTGGGAATATAATAATTGGCAAGAACACTACTTTGTGGGGTCCAAATATTCAGATTCTTGCAATCAAAAATTCGATTACTATTGGCAATTTTTGCTCAATAGCAAGAGATGTTACAATTCAGGAATATTTTCATGATCATCAAAAACTTACAACTTACTTTATTGGCAGAAACATATTTGGTGAGCCAATAGAAAATGAAGTTTTATCAAAAGGGAATATTGAAATAGGTAGCGATGTTTGGATTGGAACAGGAGTTCAAATAATGTCGGGAGTTAAGATTGGACACGGTGTAGTAGTTGGGGCAAATTCTGTTATAACCAAAGATATTCCACCTTATGCTATTGTTGGTGGTGTTCCGGCAAAAATTATTAAATATCGTTTTTCACAAACTATTATAGATGAGCTTTTACTTTTAAAATGGTGGAATTGGGACATAGAAAAAATAAAACAAAACAAAGAATTGTTTTCTGTAAATTTGTCAATTGAATTAATTAAAAAAAATGAAAGATAAACCAATCTTTGTTACTCAACCATCTTTGCCTCCTTTAGAAGAATTTTATAAGTCATTAAAAATAATTTGGGAATCTAAATGGCTTACTAATAATGGACCATTTCATCAACAATTAGAAAAAGAGCTTTGTAAATTTTTAGGCGTTAAACACATTTCTTTGTTTTCAAATGGTACCTTAGCACTAATAACAGCGTTACAGGCATTACAAATTAAAGGAGAAGTTATTACAACCCCATACAGTTTTGTTGCGACTACTAATGCATTATGGTGGAATAATATTAAACCCGTATTTGTTGATATTGAACCGCAAACATTTAATATTGATGCATCAAAAATTGTGGAAGCCATAACCAATAAAACAACTGCAATTTTACCTGTTCACGTATATGGAAATCCATGTAACATAAAAAAAATTAATGCAATTGCAAAAAAATATAATCTTAAAGTTATTTATGATGCTGCTCACTCATTTGGCGTTACTTTAAAAGATAAATCTGTATTAAACTTCGGCGATTTATCAATTTTGAGTTTTCATGCAACAAAAGTTTTTAATACTTTTGAAGGAGGTGCTATTATTTGCCATGATAAAAAAATGAAACAACATATTGACGATTTAAAAAACTTTGGATTTAGAGATGAAATAACAGTTGTAACTCCAGGAATAAATGCAAAAATGAATGAATTTCAAGCCGCACTGGGTTTGCTTCAGCTTAAACATTTAAAAAAAGAAATACTAAAACGAAAAATAATTGCTGAAATTTATTATAATGAATTGAAAGACATTAAAGGAATTAACATTTCATTGCCTTCAAAAGATATTTCATACAACTATTCTTATTTCCCAATATTAATTGACACTACCCTATTTGGCAAATCAAGAGATGATTTATATACTTTTATGAGAACTAATAATATTTTTTGTCGTAAATATTTTTACCCTCTTATAAGCGACTTTTCTACATACAAAGAATTAGATTCTTCTTCTTCTTCAAATTTACCAATTGCGACAGAAGTGTCAAAACGAGTATTATGTCTGCCCATATATCCTGATTTAGAAATTGACGAAGTGAGTAGAATAGCGAATTTAATAAAACTAAAAAGCTAGTAAGCATGAAACTAGCTATAATGCAACCGTACCTTTTCCCTTACATTGGATATTTTCAATTAATCAATGCTGTTGATGAATTTGTAATTTATGATGATGTGAATTATATTAAACAAGGTTGGATTAACCGGAATAGAATTTTACTTGACCAGAAAGCATTTCTTATTACCTTACAGTTATTTGGAGCAAGTTCATTTAAGTTGATTAATCAAGTTGAGGTAGGTTGCAATCAGAAAACAATATTAAAAACTATAGAACAGGCATATAAAAGAGCACCACATTTTAAATTTGTTTATTCTATTATTGAAAACATTTTATTAAATAGTGAAAAAAACCTTGCTAAATTTATTGAATATAGTATTTATGATATAAATAAATATTTAGGTATTACAACGAAGATGGTTCTCTCTTCAGAAATATCGAAAAACAATGAGTTAAAGAATCAAGAAAAAGTGATTAATATTTGCGAACAAATTAATGCCACTACCTATATTAATGCTATCGGTGGTCAAGAAATTTATTCAAAAGAATGTTTTTTGGAAAAAGGAATAAAATTAAAATTCATAAAATCCAAACAGATAACCTATAAACAATTTAACAATGAATTTTTACCTTGGCTTTCGATAATAGATTTAATGATGTTTAATGAACCCAATATTATTAAAAAGATGTTAGATGAATACGAACTTATATAACATTATTCCGACATGAAAAAATGGATTGACTTTTTTCAGAAGTATAGAATAATTGATATAAATGACGATAGTGATTTGTTATATCAAGTAGGAACCACATTGGGGGGTAGTCCAATTTCTAAGGAACAACATAATTTCATAGTTAATTCAATTATAGAAAATCTTAAACTGAATAATAATGATATTGTTTTAGATATGTGTTGTGGAAATGGTATAATCACATTCGATTATTCCAATTTAGTTCATGAAATTATTGGAATTGATTCTTCAATATTATATATCGAAAATGCGAAAATGTATAAGAAAAATAAGAATATAAATTATTATTGCGATGACATACTCAATTTTGATAAATATGTATTTAATAAAAAGATAAATAAGGTTGTTTTCTATGCGTCATTAGCATATTTCACAAAACAAGAAATCAAAAATATTTTAGATAAATTAAAAAAAGTTGGATCCGACGACCTTCAGATTTTCATTGGAGGTATTTTAGATCCGGAGAAAAAAAATAAATATTTTTATTCTTTTAACCGGGAAATTAAATTCTATTTTAATAACTATTTTTTACAAAAAAAATATGGATTAGGTAAATGGTGGTCAAAGAAAAAATTAAATAAAATTGCATTTGAGGCAGGATTAAACATCGTATTTATAAATCAAAATCAAATATTACATACTTCACACTATAGGTTTGATGCACTACTTAATTCAAACACGAAATCATTTAGCCATGTTAATAGTATTCCTGATTCAATAGGTGGATATTTTGAATTGGAGCTTCGCAAAGGAAAAGAATTTCACGATAGTGCAATTGCTTTAAATACTGGAAGAAATGCGTTAGAATTAATTTTAAAAGTTAAAAAATACAAGAAGGTTTATATCCCATCTTTTTCTTGTGATGTAATTCTTGAATCTTTTGAAAAAACAAATACCCTTTACGAATTATACTCAATTGATAAAAACTTTGAGCCTATTTTTAACAAGAAACTATCTGTTGATGAGGCCTTTCTTTACACTAACTATTTTGGATTAAAAGATAGTTTTATTAAAAAATTGAAAAAAGTGTATTGTAATTTGATAATTGATAACTCGCAATCATTTTTTTCTTTACCTGAGGAAAATGTCCCTACTTTTTACTCTTGTCGTAAGTTTTTTGGTGTTCCGGATGGTGCATATTTATATTTTGATTGTAACGCAGATATTGGCTTGCCTATTGATCATTCCGAAAATAGATTTGATCATCTTTTAAAACGAATTGAGTACGGAGTTGAAGCTGGGCATAATGACTTTAAAACAAATGATAATAGTTTTATTGGGCAACCTATAAAGAAAATGTCTAAACTTACCAAGGCGTTGCTTTGTAATATTGATTATGAATCTGTTCGGAAAAAAAGAAGAGAAAACTTTATAACGTTTCATAAACAACTTGCGAAATATAATGAGCTGAAAATAAAATTTGATAAAAAATCGGTTCCCATGGTTTACCCTCTTCTGATTAATAGGCCTGGCTTAAAACAGAAGCTTGCTGAAAATAAAATTTATGTGGCAACTTATTGGCCTAATATATTGGAAAGGACTAATACTGATTGTATTGAACATAAATATGCTGATCAAATAATTCATTTACCCGTGGATCAAAGATGTAGCAGTATCTGGATCGAGAAAATTATAAAAATAGTGTTATTGTTCATCCAAGAAGTTTGATAATTATAAAACATCAATGTTATGAAAGTTTTTATTAGACCTTTGGTGGAAACAGATGCAAAAACTTCGTTTAAATGGCGTAACAACCCTAAAGTATGGAGATATACACAGACCAAACCTAATAGAAAGATTACTGTTGAAATAGAACAGACGTGGCTGAAAGAAGTAATGTCCAGAAAGAATGAAAAAAGGTTTGCGATATGCGTTGGTGACGAAATGGAATATGTTGGGAATGTTCAACTTACTGATATTACATTGGATAATGCACAATTTCATATATTTATAGGTGAGTTAAAGCATCACGGAAAGGGCATTGGCACAAAAGCAACAATGCTAATTCTTGAATATGCATTCAAGGAATTGATGCTAAAAAATGTTTATCTTTATGTGAATCATAAAAATGTTGCAGCGATTAAATCTTATGAAAAATGTGATTTTGTAATTGTTGAGAAGCTAGATAATGACTTTAAAATGATAGTTATAAATGCAGAATGAAACATCAAGGCTAATAGTTTCAGTTTTCATGATCACATACAATCATGAAAAATTCATTAAACAGGCTTTAGAAAGTATTTTAATACAACGGACTAATTTTGATTTTAATATAGTTGTAGGAGAAGATTGCAGTACAGATAACACAAGAAGGATACTTTTAGAATATAAAAAAAACTCTGAAAAATTTAAATTAATACTCCATGAAAAAAATATAGGAGCACAAGCTAATGCTATAATAACTTTTCAGGCATGCACTGGCAAATACATCGCTCTTTGCGAAGGTGACGATTATTGGACTGACCCAAACAAATTACAAAAACAGGTTGATTTTTTGGAAGCTAACCCAAATTTTATTATGTGTTTTCATAATGCTGATGTAATTGATTCTAATAATGTATTGCGAAAATTTAATAATTATAAAAAAAAAACATACAAAGGTGAAGATTTATTAAAACAATGGTTAATTCCCACCGCATCTGTTATTTTCAGAAATATACTTCCAGCCAAATTACCCGATTATTTCGAAATAAGTACTCATGGAGATTTGTCGCTTTTTCTGTTTTTATCTCAATATGGAAAGCTTGGAGTAATAAATGAAACCATGTCTGTATACAGAATAAACGAACAAAGTATAACAATTAATGAATTTAAAGGAATAGAACATAACGAAAAACATATTGAGCAATGCAAACAAATGATAGAATACTTTAAGCCTAAATATAAAAAATTATTAGAAAAACGAATAGCGGATTATCTTTGCAGTACCGCATACTTATATTCATTAGAAAAAAATAAAATTGCCATAAAACTAATTAAGCAAGCTTTTGGTTTTAATAAATTAATTATTTTTAAAAGATTTAAGTATATAGCAGGTACTCTTTTTAATTCTGTTAAAACTTTATGAATTCAAAGTCTCTTATTTGTGTTACAACTTGCAACCGTTTATCAGAGGTTAAAAAATACATTTGGGATTATATAACATTTTGCAATAAAAATAATGATTTCGACTTTTTACTGGCATTAGATGGTAACAATAAAGAATATTTAGATTTTTGCAATCAATATCAAATCCCATTGCTGTATTCTGATGAAAGAGAGGGTGTTGGTTTGTCAAAAAACAGAGTGTTAAAACAATTTCCCAATTATAATTACTACTTTTTTATTGATGACGATGTTGAATTAATAAGCCCCATTGTTTTTAATAAATTTATTGAGTTATCAAATAAAACAAAATATCATAATTTAACATTAACACCTTTAAAAAAAGTATTTATTAAAGAGAATCGTTATAGCACAATCATTGAAAAGGGGTTTTATGGCGGTGGTTATTTTAATTTTTACACAAAACAAGGACTTGCAACAATTGGAGGCTGGAATATTTTATTTTCAAAATATAAACGTTATGGACATTCTGAACATTCTTTTAGGTTTTATCATTCAGGATTATCTGACTATCCACTAATCTCGTTGGTTTCTTGTTTACATAATGTTATTCTTCACGACCCCCCTCATGTAACAAATTTTAAAACCAATTTAGAAAATTCTATAAACGAACTAATTCCCGAAGAAGAAGAATTAATAAAACAAAAAACAACTTATTTTCCAATAACAACTATTTCTGTTTTTTATTTTAATGGATTTAATATGAATTATAATCCAACTGTAGATGAATTTTTATTAAAAAACAAAAGGAAATATCCTTTAACGAATGGCAAAGAAAGAAGAATTGCATTGGCAGAACATTACTTTTTACGAATTAGAACTACAAAAAAATCATTTAAAAAAATCCTTTTTTTTCTGTTTTCAATATTTTATTGTCCCACCAATAACCCTTTCAAACATGCAGTTAAATCGTTATTCTTAAAAAAACATTAATTTTGACAATGATTCATTCAAAATATTTCTCTGAAAGAATAACTTGTCCTATTTGCAATAAAAGCGATTTTATAAGTATTTATTCACTTGCTTAT
>JAVHRJ010000314.1:14710-16329 GCA_036171595.1 Bacteroidales bacterium | reverse complement strand
CGATTTTATTAATATTATTTCAAAAGATAATTCTGATAAAATTATTTCGGTTAAAATAATTGATGAGAATGGAAGGGAATTCTGCACTTTGTTAAATGAGAATAAATTAAATAGAATAGAAAAAATTAACATTTCGCAAATACCTAGTGGTATAATTTATTTAAGAATAATTACCGATAAACATGTGATAGTTAAAAAAGTGGTGGTTTTGCATTAATAGGTTATTTTTCGCCCTTGTTGGAGTTTTCTCCAACAAAGAATTTTTAATAATAATGAAAACATTGGAAACCGAGGTTAAGCCAACCCTTGGATACTTGGTTATGTTAAGGTTTAAGTCATGCTGAGGTTCTCGAAGCATGACTTTACTAATTCCATTGTCAATCTACGAAAACCTCATAGCCGTTTTACTGATTTCATTGTCACTCTTCGAGAACCTCAGAGTGACGGAGTAATTATTCCATCAGCATTTTTATTGCACGTTGTTTATACAACATCCACCAAAATATTGAAATAATTATTAAAAAAGTGATTGTTGCAATAAATAATATACCTGTTGGATTGTATTTGTATATAATATAAGATGTTAAAATATTTATTAAACCACTAGCAATTACAGTTAAAATTGCAAAATGTTTAAATTTTATTACTCCACGTACTATAAAAATTAATAGCATTGGTGCAAGCATAAATAATATGCGGTCAATTAAATATGGCCAAATAGGCATTAATATGCTAGAAATTAAAATAGTAATTAAAGCACTTTTAACTGTAGTATTAATTTTCTTAAAAGATTTTATAATGCCTATTATACCTATAATAAACAAAAACCAATATTCGTCAATTACCCTGTAAATTTGTTTAAGGTTTGATAATTTAAATTCATCGTTTGCTACTGACACATGAGAGGTTAAAATTCGTTTTATTATAGAGTCGTGATAAAAATGCTCAATAAGAAAATATGAAATAATTACTGGAATTATAAAACATGTAAAAACAATTGTCCATTGTTTGAATTTTGTTGAAATCTTTTGTTTTTCTAACAAAATGTACGAAAATGTAAAAATTAAACCAATAATTGCACTTTCTTTAAATAAAAATCCTATGCCAGCAATAAATCCGATTAATGCGATATATTTTAGTTCTATTTTATGTTTCGAAAAATATTTTAATGTTAAATAAATTGTAAATATTCCGAAAAACCAGCCAGCTACATCCGACAAAATGAAAAGTGAAAATATTGCAAAAGGCTGACAGGTTAAGTAAATTAGCATACCTAAAAAAGCAGCTTTATTATCGCAAAAAATTAATTTAATTATTTTGTAAACATAAAATCCAGTTAAATAAAAGAATATAACATTCTGAAAAATAAAAATATATTTTGGATTAATTGAAGATATAAACTCAATAAAACCTGGTAAAATTAGAACTAATGGTTTTGTTAATCGCGATTGAAAATCGTAACCGCCTTCTAGTCCAAATAATATTCTTGCACCACCAATAAAACTAGGTGTATCGTATTGATTCCATCTTAAAAAATCGAATAACAGCCAATAAATAACTGCTAAAATTGTTAGTGTAGTAAATATTTTTGAGTTAGTTCGCATTTACCTTATTACCTT
>JAVHRJ010000314.1:0-14610 GCA_036171595.1 Bacteroidales bacterium | reverse complement strand
ACCTTGTTACTTTGTCACCTTTTTACTTTGTCACTTTGTTTCCATATCAACTCTTAAAGTTTAGTCCCCACAACACAAGTCTTTTTAAAATGTTTTACTTTCCCGTTTAAATTAAAAACTTCAACAAAAACAACATAAATACCAATTGATGCTTTTTGGTTATAATCGTTAAGTCCGTCCCAAGTAAAATAACCTTCAACGGCTAACATTTCGTTTGAAACTAATGATCTTATTTTTCTACCACGTGCATCAAAAATTGTAACATTACCAACATAACCAGGTTCGCCAAATTTATAATGAATGTTAAGTATGTCGTTATAGCCATCGTTATCTGGCGAAAAAACTTCAGGTTCTATTGTTATTTCACCATCAAATATTTCGAATTGTGCATATTGTGAATTTTTGTAACCTGGTGTTCCAAAGCCAGCGCTTTCGGCCGCAGAGTGCCAGTTTTTTGCATCTTGAGTTATTTGGTCGGGGTGAATTCGTTCTAAGGAAACACCCTGAAATGAGTTTAGTAATTTAAATTGCATGCTTTCGGTATAACTAAAATCGTCGATTATTTGAAACGACTTATTAATTATTGTTACCTCACCATCGCTATTATTATATGATGGCATTGTGCTTAATGTTATAAATGTTTTTTTATTTGGGCAAGAGTAAAAAGGATAAATTTTATTTGGGTCGGTTGATAAAACGGCATATTCGCCAGGAAACAAATAAAAACCTTCTGTTGTAATGTCATATAAACTAGTGTCTGATAAAACTGAAAGCCTTGCATCTTTTAAATCATATATTTTAGATGTGTTGTTATACAATTCAATATAATCGCTGCTTCCGGTGTATGGATTAAAAAGCACTTCATTAATAACAAAGCTCCCTGGAATAATTGTATCGGGAATCGCGAAAATTGCATTATTAGAATTTGTTATTAAATTTCCTGCACAATCTTTAAGTTGACCTATAACAGTAATTTCATAAATAGTGTCTTTTACAAAAGTTTGATTAAAAGTTAGTTTGATTTTTTTCTTTGTTATATCAGTAAAAATTGCTGTTATTGGTGAACCAATGTTATGGTTTACTGAAAAATTATTAGTATTTATTGTATCGTTTTCAAATAATGTTTCGCTAAATGTTAATAACAACGTGTCGGGAAGTGTTAATGTAGCTCTTAAAAGCTCTGGATTGGCATTGTCTAAATTTGAGTGATTAGTTGAATTTGTTTTTCCAGGAGTTCCACCTTTTATATCTGTTGAGGCAGTCCAATTTGCATATTCGCCACATGGGTTTAATGGGTCGATTTGTTCTAAACTCCAACCGCCATTTTTCTTATTGTTATTTCTGTACCAACTGTCGGAATATTCAATATTTGATATTACTTGTCCTTCTTTATTTTGTAAAATTATTAATTTTCCAGCATCTACCAAAGCAGTTGATGATGATATTATTCCAATAGTAGTTCCGTAAGTTTGTAAAAGTGCTTGATTTGTTGTAGTGCATAAAATTAAATAATCGTTAGCAAGAATTTTTGAAGGTGGAAAAACATCTGTACTTGTACCTATTGTTAAAGTCCAATTTGTTAAGTCGATATCGTAATTTGTACGGTTGTGTAATTCAATATATTCGGCATCTGGTAACCCAACTAAAGGTGTTGGGTTTGCCATAATTTCATTTATTTGAACATCAAAAGGAAGAGCTTTGTACCATATAAATTGCTCATTTATAGGATTCAGAATAATGTTATCAGAAAAATCTTTAAGGTTTGATGCTGTTATTGTGTATATTGTTCCAGTAACAAATGGTGTAGAAAAAGCTAAGTGTATTTTTTTATAATCCATTGCATCGCGAACAATTGATGAAGGGTTTCCAACGCTGTTATTTACATTATAGTTTGTAATGTTTTGAGCGGTACTTAACGAAATACCTTCGCTAAAATTCAAATCAATGTGAAGCGAATCTATTACCGATAAACTTGCAAAAGCAGGTGGAATTGTATCAATCTGAATTGGTCCGCAATAAAAATCGTCGAATGAAAATTTATTTGATGCGTAAGTGCTGGTATATCTACAAAAAACACCTGTATAAAAACCGCTTGAGAAAAAGGAATTATCTGTTGCCGTTGCTTGTAATTCGAAACTTGAACCTCCAGTTGGGTCGGCATAAATACGCCATGCTCCAGTATTAGTTCTAATAACTTTAATTCTTACATGTGGATTTGTTGCTACAAAACCATCGACACCTCTGCATATAGATGTGATAGTATTGCCTGATTGATAAAAAAGTTCAATTGCATCAGCTGATAAATTTTCGCCAATTTTTATGAAATAACCATGTAAACTATCTTTTAAATTTAAATTGTTGCTAATTAGATAATATTTTATAAAATTATTGTCAGATGGAGCAAAATTTAAGTTTATATATGCTTGCCACTCAATACTATCAAGTTGAAGTGATATTGGAGTAACTAGAGTTGAAGTATCGTAAGAGTTAGATGTTGAAGTAAAAAGTTGAAGTTGGTACTGAGGACTAATAATAAAATCGCCAGTTTCGCCAAACCATGATGGATTGTTATTAAAATCGCCATCGGTAAACGATTCGTTAAGGATTTGCCCAGCAGCCAAACAATTAATTAAATTTGAAGTAGCTGAAGTTAGAACCGAATTGTTATCTGTAACATTTAAAGAGAAATATTCAGGTGTGTCGTATGTTAAGTCAGTCCAATTGTAAACTCCATTTGTGAGCGGAACTGATAATCCTATTGTAGAATTTAATATACCGTTACCAATATCTTTTTGAATTGTAATTTGATTAGTTGTATTTAAATCTATATTATTATTTATATCTGTTGCTTTAATTGAGACATTAAAATTTTGATTTGCCCATACACTTTGTGGTACTGTAACAAATTGCAATTTGGTTGCTGTTACATCAATTGTAAAAATGTTAGATACAATATCTGAAATGAAATTTGTTTGAAAGCCTGAACCGCTATTATCGCTAACACAATTATGGTTTAGTGCTGATATATAAAATTGAAATTGTGAACCATCAATTAAATTTGAATTGTTTAAAAAAATAGAAAAGGTTAAATCGGTAGAGCTCCCATCGGGAACAATTAAATCGATTGGTAAAAATGTTAAAGATATTGTATTATTTGTTATAATATATTGCTGTATGGTAACAGGATTAGTGCCATTTAAAACTGTAATACCTTGAATTGCAGTTTGCCAATTGGCTCCATTGGTTGGGTTATTATTTTTTATCGTTAAAGAAGTTATTTTAGTTGGAAGTCCATCTCCAGAGCCTGCATCAATAACAGTAGTTTTAAACACAGGAACTGCAATTGTTGAGTTTGTTGCTAATGATGAAATATTTCCAGCAACAATTTGCGATGAAGGATTTTGAACAATTGAATTTATGTCGTTGATATTAGCTTGAGAAACAATTCCAATTATATTTAAAGTAGCATCGTTAATTCGCCAGTTTCCTGTACTGCCTTCAGCACCATATCCATACCAACGAAAATAAATTGTATCGCCCGAATTTGCAACAATATTTAATCCTGTAATGTTTCCAGTTCTTTCTAAATCGTCGTCAGGAACATTTACTGTGGCAATTGTTATTGGCGATATAAATGTAGAATCGTAAGCATATTGAACTTCGTAGGTGTGTATTCCAGTTAAAGATCGACGTTCACCAAAATTTAACTCTTGAATTGTTAATTGATAACCAGTTGCAGGAGAAATGTTTATTTGATAATAATCGTTTAAGTCGATTGTTGTTGTTGACCATCCTGTTGTATAAGCCCCAGTTGTTCCGTAAATAATCGAATTAATGCCTGATCCACCAGTAAAGTTCCCTGCAGCAACATTTACATCTACCTGTGTAGGTATTCCATTTGTTAATAAATCCCACGATGCTAATTGAGCAAAAGAAGTAAGGGTAATTCCAAAAACTAAACTTGCAAATATTAATATTTTACACATAATATACTGGTAATAATAATTGATAAAATTAAAAAAAATATTTGTTTAATAAATTTACTAACAATAATTAATTATAAAAGTTAATTAATTATCTTAAAAAATAAATATCGATTGAATAAACTTATTCCAATATTTTAATTTCAGTTCTTCGGTTTAAGGCACGTCCTTCTTCGGTATCATTTGTTGCAATTGGTAATGTTTGTCCAAATCCTTTAAATGAAAGTCTTTCTGTTTTTATTCCATTTTTAATAAGATATTCGTACACAGATTTTGCTCTTCGGTTCGATAAATCGAGGTTGTGTTGGGCATTCCCTTTGTTGTCGGTATGTCCGCTTATTTCAACTCTAATTTTAGGGTTAATATTCATGAAAGAAATAAGTTTGTTAAGTTCGGTTTGCGAATTGTTTTTTATGTTAGACGAATCTGTTGCAAAAAAAATGTTATTTAAAATTATTTTACTTCCTTTCATTATTTTATCCATTGGTATATTTTTTTCGAAGGGTTTTTGTTGCGAATTTGATATTGTAAGATTAATATTTTCGGAATAAAACATGTATCCTTGTGCGGAAACAAATAACCCATAATTTTTGCCTGGTGTTAAACAAATTAAAAAAGTTCCATCTGTTGAGTCGCTATAAGATTTTGTTATACTTTTGCCTGTTGTTAAATCTTTTAATTCAAATTCAGCCTTTAATGCTTTTTTAGTTGTTTTGTCAAAAACTTTCCCTTTAAAATAAGTAACCGATTCGGGTTGTGCATCTTTATATAAATCGAATACATATAAATCTTGTAGACCTTGTCCGCCATCGCGTGATGATGTTATGTAAGCTTTATTGCCCTTTGCATTAACAATAAGCCCAATTTCATCTTTTGTAGTGTTTATTGGATAACCAAGGTTTTTTGGTTCCGACCATTTTCCGTTGTCATCTAATTTTGAAAAAAAAATATCGAATCCTCCAACGCCCCAATGTCCATTAGAACAAAAATATAGAGTTTTGTTATCTGGATGTATAAATGGCGAAGTTTCTGCATCATTTGAGTTTATAACATTACCCAAATTAACAGGTTTAGTCCATTTGTTATTGTCGTCTAAAGTTGTTTTCCAAATATCTGATTGTCCGTAGCCTTCATCACGTTCGCTTGTAAAATAAAGTGTTCTACCATCAGATGATAAGCTAGGTTGTGATTCCCATCCTTGACTATTTACTAATTTACCCATGTTTTTTGCAATCGACCAGTTTTCACCAATTTTTGTTGAATAATATAAATCGCAGAGCCCATATCCATTAGGTCTATTGCATGCTGTAAAAACCATTAATTTTCCATCGCCCGAAATGGTTTGGGCACCTTCGTTGTTGCGAGTGTTTACAGCTCCAGAAATTGGTTTTGCAAGTGTCCAACCACCTCCATACCAGTTACTAATGTAAAAATCCTCTTGTGTATTTTCTGAACTAGGATCAGCCCCTTTATATTTTGGAACTTTTCTTGTAAATACTATTGTGTTTTCTTCTGGAGAAAGATAAGGATAGTATTCGTCGCAGATTGAGTTAACCTCTTTACCTAAATTTTGAGGGTTAAAAGGAACGGGTTTGGAAATTAAATTTAGAGAAAAATCACATTTTTCTATTTGTTTTTCGGCCATTAATTTAAGTTCTGGTTTAATGTTTTTTGTTGTTAAATATTGCTCGTAATTATTTTTAGCATTTTCAACATCGCCTAAATACAATAGACTATTAGCTAATAACAAATAAGATTTTGGATATGTTTTATTGCAGTTTTCGACACATTTTTGATATATAGGAACCATTTCATTATACTTTCCAGAGTTGTAATAAATTTCAGCAAGCAATAAATATGGGTCGGCATAAGTGCTGTCGTCGATAATTAATTGCTGTAAATTTCTTGCACAATTTTCAAAATCGCCCTTAATGTATAAATTATATGATGAGTTATATTTTTCCTTGTAATATTTATTTTTTTGTGCAAAAACTGACGATATAAGTAACGTAAAAAAACATATTGAAAATAAAAAATATTTGATTTTCATGAAATTAAAAATTTAATTTACGAATGTAAAAATAAAATTAATTATTGTTTATAATTTTTTAATGCTTGTGTTTTTTAAAAATTTATTAAGTTTGCTTAAATTTTAATAAAAAACAATGAAAACAATAAAAAATTTTACTTTTCTTGTTATTTCGGTGATTTTTACATCGTTATTAATAGTATCGTGTAATACTAATTCAAATTCTACTAATGAAAATGAATCAGATACTACTGAAGTTGATACTGTTTCAACACAAGATTTAATGGCAGATGTTGTATATCAAATTCCATCTCCAGATGAATTATTTGGATTAATTAAAAATTCGGGTTGTAAATTTAGAGATGATGTACTTAGTCCCGAAAAAACTAACTACGAATCAAAAGCTTCGCAAGAGTTAAATTTAGGAATTTATGCTGCCGATCTTGCTTATTTAGCTGCTTTTGAAAAATTTCAACAATCGCTAAAATATTTTAGTAAAGTAAAAACAATGAGCGATCAAATTGGACTTTCAACTGCAATTGGTTCAGAAATGTATAATCGTTTAGAGCAAAATATGTCGAATACTGATTCATTGCTTGATATTACAAATAACTCATACTATAATGTGATACAAAAACTTGAAGAAACAGGAAATGGCAAAACTTTAGCATTAATAATGGCAGGAGGTTGGGTTGAAAGCATGTATATTGCTGTAAATATTGTTGGAAAATATTCTGAAACCGATGCTAATATTCAACGAATTGCAAGTCAAAAATTAACTTTTAATAATTTGTTATTAAACCTTGATAAATATAAAGACCAGCCCGATGTTAATGAACAAATTACAGAGCTTAACAAAGTTAAAAGTATTTACGAGCAAATTAAAAAAGAGACTGTTCAAGAAAATAATAAAGTAGATACTTCGAAAGTTGTTATTGGTCAAAAGAGTAAATATATTTTTACAAAAGATTTATTTGAATCTTTTGCTAAACAAGTTACTGATCATAGAAATAAAATTATTAAAATGCCTTAATTTAAATAACTATGAAAAATAAAATTCTAATTATAATATTATTTGCAATGCCATTTGTAGTGGTTTCGCAAAATTGTACTGAATTTTTAGCAATTCAAAAAACAGGAATAAAATATCCTTGGAAATATGATGCACAAAGTAAAGCAGGATATTTTGTTGCTAGCAAATCGTCGCAATTAAACATAGTTTGTAACGAAGGAAAAGACTATAAAATTTCTTTTTTAGCATCATCGGCTATATTAAAATATACAAGTATTTCGGTTACCGACGAAAGCGGTAAGGAGTTTTACACCTTGGGTGTAAGCGAATCAAAGAAAAAAGATTTAGAGTCGAAAAAGAAATTTATGCTTTCGTTACAAGATCAAAAACTTAAAATTAGAACTGGGAAAAAACGAATTGAGCTAGATGCAAACATTAAAAATTTAACTTTAGAAATTGATAAATATCAGCAAGAAGTGGATAATGCTTCATATAATCCAAAAACATTTTTTGAGTTTACACCAGCCGAATCAGTTAATCTTATTATTAATATAAGCGTTAACGATGCTGCAACGGGTAAAGGATGTATTGGGGCATTAATTTCAAATAAAAAATCTGAAAAATCTGGGTTCTAATATTTTGAACGGTCACAAATAAAAGGTTGATAAATCGATGATAGATAATCGATAATTGATAATCCATTATCGATAATCGATAGGTTTTAAACACATCAACTTATAAACTCAACAACCAATGTTGAAAAGGTTAATATTATATCCGTTTGCAGTATAATATATTTTTGAGCATTTGATTTTTTATTACATTTGCTAATAAATCATAATATTATGAAAACAAAATTTATTGCAATTGTATTAGTTTTATTTACGTTTTCAGCATTTTCGCAACAAAGTAATGAAACTATTGATGTAAAAAAATATACCAAAGCATTTGGAATAGGCGCTGGGTTTACCACAGGTGCTGGTTTTTCGTTTAGATATTTTCCAAAAAAATATGGAATTCAAATTAATTGTGCTCCTTATTATAACAATTATGGAAGTGAAGTATTTGTTAGCTCTGGAGTAACACTTTTATATAGTATAAATGAAAATAAGGTAAGTAATTTTTATGCGTATTTAGGAAATCATTATTTATATTCTAAATTAGATCGTGGTGTATATGTTTATGATCCTTATGGTTATAATAGCTATACTTATCATAAAGTAATTAATAATTATTTAAATTCAGGAATAGGTGTAGGTGTAGAATTTCATTCCCAAAAAAGAATTACACTTAATTTAATGGTTGGCTATGCCCAATACGAAAATTTTAAAAGATTGTTTTTTACAGCCGAAACGGCTCTATATTACAGGTTTAATTAATATTATAATTATTTTTATTCGATTTTTAAATTAAATTAACATTTATTATTTTTTTATTTAATACCATTTCGTATTTTTGCGAAATGAAAAAACAAATTAAATAAATTATTATGGAAATTAAAATTTTAGGAACCGGATGTGCAAATTGTAAAACACTCGAAAAGTCAGTATATAATGCTTTAGACGAATTGAATTTTGAAGCTAATGTTATTAAAGAAGAAGATATTCAAAAAATTATGATGTCTGGAATAATGAGAACTCCAGGATTGGTAATTGACGGCAAAGTTGTTCTTAGTGGAAGAGTTCCTGCGTTAAAGGAATTAAAAGAAATAATCGAAAAAAACAAATAATTTATGTCTTCAAAACCAAAATTTACTGCACAACAAGAACAAATTGCACGTATTGCAAAAGCATTGAGTCATCCCGCAAGAGTTTATATTATGGAAAAACTTATTGGATTAAATGCTTGTTGCACAAGTGGCGAAATGATTGGCGATATTCCAATCGCTAGGTCAACTCTTTCTCAACATTTAAAAGAACTTAAGTATGCAGGTTTAATTCAAGGGAATATAGATCCACCTCAAATTAAATATTGTGTAAATAAGGCAAATTGGGAAATCGCTAAAATTTTATTAAAAAATTTTATTAAGTAATTTTTTTTATTAAGTATTTCGTATTTACTCGAAATAACGAAATATGTAAATTGTTAAATAATTAAATTTAAAAATTATGAGAAATCTAAAATCGATTATTTTCTTAATGTTAGCAACTATTTATTTATGTTCATGTAATTCAAATACAAATAATACAGAAATAAAATTGCAAACCGATTCAATTAAATCATTAGTTAACGACACTGTTTCTTTACAGATTCCAAATTCTGAAACTGAAATTGATTCAGATACAGCAATTAAAGTTATAAAAAGTAAAACAGAAGTAAAACCTAAAGTTTTAATTTATAATTTTTATGCAACTAATCGTTGTATTTCATGTGTTGCTATTGAAGAAGCAACAAAAAAAACTATTGAAACTTATTTTGCTTCTGAATTAAAAAACGGAACAATAAAATTATATACATTATGTGTTGATGATGAGGTAAATTCTAAAATTGCAGAAAAATATCAGGCTTTTGGTTCAGCATTATTTGTTACAAGAGTATATAATGGAAAAGAAACATCAACCGATTTAACAGGAGATGGATTTAAGTATGCCAAAAACAAACAAGAAAAATTTATCGAGATTTTAAAAAATAAATTAATAGAATATTTAAAATAAAAATATCATGAAAACAATAACTTTAATTTTTTCAATTCTATTCTTTAATAGTGTTATAACATTATGTCAAAATGTCGGCGATACAGTCGTTTCAAATAATTCTGCTTTAACAAAAGTTAAAGTGTTTTATTTTCATATTACAGATAGATGTCATACTTGTACATCAATTGAAGAAAATGTAAGAAAAACATTATTAGGGAATTTTAAAAATGAATTAGATAATGGAACTATTGATTTGCAAATACTTAATTGTGAAAAAATAGAGAATTTGTCATTAGTAAAAAAATATAATGCTTACGGGTCAACTTTAGCAATAACAATATTCGATAATGGTAAGGAAATTGGCACTGAAGATCTTTCAAATTGGGCATTTCAAAAAGTTACAAAACCCGATGTTTTTATAAGCGAATTAAAGTTAAAGATTAATGAAATTATAAAAAAATAAAAAATGGAATTTTTACAAAATTGGCTCGATTCAACTAATGTTCCTATTTTATCTGCATTGCTATTAGGAATAATGACAGCCATTAGTCCTTGTCCACTTGCTACAAATATTACTGCAATAGGTTTTATTAGTAAAGACATTGAAAATAAGAAAAAGATTTTCTTAAATGGAATATGGTACACTCTTGGAAGAGCCTTTAGTTACACAACAATAGGAGTTATACTTTATTTTGGTGCAAGTACTTTTAAAGTTGCAAAACTGTTTCAATCAAACGGGGAAAAATTTCTAGGCCCATTACTTATTATTGTTGGTATATTAATGTTCGATTTTATCAAAATAAAATTTCCAGGCTTCATTAAGCTTTCTGAGAAAGTCGAAAACAAAAGTAAAAATAATTGGTGGTCAGCTTTTTTGTTAGGAGTTGTGTTTGCTTTGGCTTTTTGCCCGTATAGCGGAGTTTTGTATTTTGGGATGTTAATGCCAATGACTGTTTCAAGTGCATCTGGGTTGTATCTGCCTTTTGTTTTTGCTATAGCAACTGGATTGCCGGTAATTATTGTAGCTTACCTTTTAGCATTTAGTATTTCAAGTGTTGGTGGATTTTATAGTAAAGTCAAGATTTTTGAAAAATGGTTTCGCAGGGTAGTAGCTGTTTCATTTATTCTAGTTGGATTATATTATATCTATATATTTTATATTAAAGGTTTATAAAAATGAATACAAGTTTTTTTTATAGATCAAAGGGTAAAATAATTTGGCCATTGTTGCTTATTCCTGTTTGGTTTTTAATTTACCATTATTTAGAACCATTTACAAATTGGCTTGTTTTTTCGGCTTTTGGTATGACCAAAGGAGAACATTTAGCAGAAACCATTTGGTTTTTTATTTTTGAACTTCCTAAAGTTTTGTTATTACTTACACTTATTATATTTTTTGTTGGTATTATTAGAACTTTTTTTACCCCTGAGCGAACACGTAAAGCTCTCGAAGGGAAAAAAACATTTACCGGTAATGTAATGGCATCATTATTAGGAATAGTTACTCCCTTTTGTTCATGTTCTGCAATACCATTATTTCTCGGTTTTGTTGAAACAGGAGTGCCTTTAGGTGTTACGTTTTCATTTCTTATAGCAGCACCTATGATTAATGAAGTTGCTGTGGTTCTTTTATACGGAATGTTTGGATGGAAAACAGCTGCTATTTATATTGGCACAGGTTTGTTTATTGCAATTGTTGCAGGTTGGGTTATTGGAAAACTAAAACTCGAAAAATGGATTGAACCATGGGTTTTTGAAACAAAAATTGGACAAAATGCTCTCGATGAAAAACTAAAATTTAGTGATCGAATTAAATTTGGTTATGATGCAGTAAAAGAAATTGTTGGTAAAGTATGGTTATATGTTGCATTAGGTATTATTGTCGGAGCAGCTGCTCATGGCTATGTGCCAGCAGAATTTATGGCTTCGTTTATGGGTAAAGATGTATGGTATGCTGTTCCATTATCAGTATTAATAGGTGTCCCATTATATTCAAATGCTGCTGGAATTATTCCTATTGTATCTGTACTTATCGAAAAAGGTGCATCGTTAGGAACTTCACTTGCCTTTATGATGTCTGTAATAGCATTGTCGTTACCCGAAATGATTATCCTTAGAAAAGTTCTTAAACTCCCATTAATATTTACGTTTATAGGGATAGTTGTTACAGGTATTATGATTGTTGGGTATTTATTTAATTTATTTTTTTAAAATTTAAAATATGAAAATTACACGAAAAAATGAAATGAAAATTACACTTGTAATTATGGTTTTTATAATGACTATGATAGTTACATTTGCAAGTGTGGCAATGAATGTTGGCTTTAATGAAAGCTTTTTATTAAAATGGATAAAAGCATGGGGATTTTCTTTTATTATTGCTTTGCCAGTTGTTATGATTATAATGCCAATTATAAAGAGAACTATTAGCAAATTTATTGTTGATTGATATTATTATATTTGATATTATGTTTTGTCCAAAAAAATACAATATAAGTACTAAAAGAATATTAAAAATTATTCTTTTAGTACTCAGTGTAACCCTTCTTTCATGCAGTACATCTAGAAAAATTTCTTTTACAACTATTGATACAGATTTCTCAAAAGGTAGATTAAACTATATTCAAAAAATAACTTTAAAAGATTTAACTAAATTTCATGGTCATTTGTGCGATGGATTAGTTGAAGGAGCATTATCGCTACAATTGGCAATGAAAGAATTATTTTCAAATCAGCCAATTGATAGAACTAATTTAAGAATAGTAAGCAAACCTTCTCCTTGTTTAACTGATGTTGCAATTTATTTAACGGGTGGAAGATATCAATTCAATTCTTTTTATGTGGATACTGTATTTAAAGGACTTTATATTATACAACGTATCGATAATAAAAAAACAGTTGTTGTTTCAAGAAATGAAAATGTAAAGCCAACAGCTATTGATAGTTTAGGATTATTGGCAACAAAACAATTACTTACTCCTTGTGGCCTTGACAGTTTAAAAATATTAGAAAATAATTATGCGATATATCTTTTAAAACACAAGCCCGAAGAACTTTTTACAGTTACCTTGGTTGATAATTTTATTTGGCATCCAGCATTAAATAACAATTTTATTAAAACTGATATTTTAAATAAAAAAATAAAATATTGCAATAATGGGAAAAAATAAAAGTGAAAATAGTTGTCTTTGCCAAAGCGGTGAACTTATGGTATTAGCATGTTCGGGTGCATCAGATGTAGGATGCGTAAGTGATTTGGTTTCAATAAAACTTCGCGATAGTGGGAAAATAAATTCAATTAGCTATAAAAATTAATATAGAAAATGCTTAAAAAAATTTTAATTTTATGTACTGGTAATAGTTGTCGCAGCCAAATGGCAGAAGCATATCTGAAATCATTCAATAAAAACTTAGAAGTTTATTCAGCTGGTACAAATCCAAGCGGAAATGTAAATCCATACGCAATTAAAGTAATGCAGGAAGTAGGAGTTGATATTGGTACAAACAAAACTAAAAACGTAAATGAGTTTTTAAGTAAGGAATTCGATTATGTTATTACCGTTTGCGATGGAGCCAAAGAAAATTGCCCAGTATTTATAGGTAAAGTTAAAAATAAAATTCATATAGGTTTTGAAGACCCCGCTGATGCAAAAGGTACTGAGGAAGAAATTAAAGAAATTTTCCGTAAAGTAAGAAATCAGATAAAAGATGAATTTTTAAAATTTAATGCTAAATTGTTATAACATAATATATTTTTTAATTTAATAAATGTAATAAAATAAGATAATTTAACTAATAGTATTTTATGCCATCACAACCAAAACTTAAATTTTTAGATCGCTATTTGACACTATGGATTTTCCTTGCAATGGCGGTTGGTGTTTTGCCGGGTTATTTTTTTCCTGCAATAGCACAATTCTGGGATTCACTCAAACCTTCACCTGATAGTACAACAAATATTCCCATAGCCGTTGGGTTAATTGTTATGATGTATCCACCTTTAGCAAAAGTAAAATATGAAGAATTGGGTGATGTATTTAAAAACTTTAAAATATTGGGTTTTTCCTTGATTCAAAACTGGATTGTTGGACCAATTCTAATGTTTGCACTCGCAATTATTTTCTTTAAATTATTCCCTGGAGAAAATAATGCGAATTTATCATACATGTATGGAATAATTATGATTGGATTGGCTCGTTGCATAGCTATGGTAATTGTATGGAATGATTTAGCGAAAGGCGATACACAATATGCTGCAGGATTAGTAGCCTTTAATTCAATTTTCCAGGTTTTATTCTTCTCAGTTTACGCATACGTATTTATTGCAATTCTTCCAGGATGGTTTGGTATTCCAACCAGTAATGCGGTTGAAAAAATAACTATTGGACAAATTGCCGAAAGTGTGTTCATTTACCTTGGAATTCCATTTTTAGCAGGCTTTATAACACGATTTGTAATGATTAGAGTAAAAAGTAAAGAATGGTATCATAATAAGTTTGTTCCTAAAATTAGTCCACTCACATTAATTGCATTGCTTTTTACAATTATTGTAATGTTTTCTCTTAAAGGAGAATATATTGTAAAAATACCTTTTGATGTTGTCCTTATTGCCATTCCTTTACTTATTTATTTTGTTATAATGTTTGTTGGGTCCTTTTTTATGAGCATGAAAATTGGTGCAACTTACGGACAATCGGTTACACTCTCATTTACCGCAGCAAGTAATAATTTTGAGCTTGCCATTGCTGTAGCCATTGCTATTTTTGGAATGAATTCGGGTGAAGCATTTACAGCAGTAATTGGTCCACTGGTAGAAGTTCCAGTAATGATAGCTTTAGTAAACGTTGCTTTTTGGTTTAAGAAAAAGTATTTTAACAAATAAGTAATATAAAAAACCGAGCTAGTATAAACATACATTTATATAAAGTACGTGTATAAAGTGTTTGCTTA
>JAVHRJ010000313.1:0-3417 GCA_036171595.1 Bacteroidales bacterium | reverse complement strand
TTTAAATTTTTTATCAAGATAAATTTTACATGCAATCATTTATTCGCAAAAATATTCGTCATATAGTGCTCAATGGATTATCATTGTTTTCAAAGCCACAACCAGGTGTTCATATTTTAAATGGACATTATATTAGTGTGTCCAATGATACTTCAAATGCTGTTTTTCGTGAATTGTTATTGAAATTAATACAGCATAATGTAAGACTTATCAATATTCAGGAGGCTTGTGAAAAAATTAATAACAAAATAATTTCAGAAGATACTTGCGAAGTGGCTTTTACTTTTGATGATGGATTTGAAGAATGTTTCACAAAAATAGTCCCTGTATTAGATGAATTTAAAATTAAAGCAGCATTTTTTATTAATCCCGGATTTATTGATGGTGACGAATTTTACAGACAAAATTTTTTGCAACATGTTGTTTGTACAAATGCCATAAAAAATCCAATGACTTGGGAGCAGGTTAAATCATTGCATAAAAATGAACATGTTATTGGGTCTCATACTTTCGATCATTGTAGGCTGAATGGCGCACTTGATGCAACATATCAAATTGAGACAAGCAGCAAAGTGATACAGGAAAAACTTGGAAGCCCTTGCGATTATTTTGCATTTACATTTGGACGATTAGATGATTTTGATGACAATGCCTTACAGATTGCTCAGAAATATCATAAATATATTTTTAGTCAAAGCGACTATCAGCATTATTTTTCATTTAACGGAGCTGTTATAAATCGTCGCCATTTTGAGCCAATCTGGCCATACAGACACATCCTATATTTTCTTAAAGCTAAATCATATTGAATGAAACCAAATATTGATTTATTGATATGGGGAGAATTTTTGCCGAATACTCAAACGGGAATCAGCATATCTAATTCTTCAATAATTGGTTTGTTGGAAGAACAAAAAAAAACAATTTTATTGATTGAGGAATTCTCGTGGAAGCTATCGTCGTTTCAAAAGATTATTCACCATTTTAATTTACTATTTAAACATATAAAAATTCTTGTAAAATATAATCCAAAACATTTTTATTTTAACATTCCACTCAGCAATCTCGGATTGTTTAAGCTGTTGCTTATATTACCAGTAGCAAGATTATTTACAAATAAAGTACGTTTTACAGGTCATTTGCACAGAGGCGATATTTTGAATTTTTATCATAAAAGCAGTATCAGTAAATTACTTTTTAATTTATCCCTGCGATGTGTTGATCGTATCATAGTTTTGTCAGCCACTTTTGAGGAACAGTTAAAGTCAATAGGATTTGAAAAAAAAATAGATATATTAAATAATACTTCATCAATTGAAGATCGTAACATTAAGAAAAACAAAATATATTCAGGGAAATTTATTTATATTTCGAATTACATTCGCGAAAAAGGAATTTTTGAATTGATTGAGTGTTTTGCAGAAATTGCCATGCAATCATTGAAATTAGACACTTTTGGGAACATCTATGAACAAAAAACTTATGATGAAATTGTAGGTTTCAAAACTTCAAATATTACAATTAATCCGTCTATCCCTCATGAGAAATTAAAGGATGTGTTATGTAAATATGATGCCTTGATTTTGCCCTCTTGGAACGAGGGGCAGCCAATTATCATTTTAGAGGCAATATCTATTGGAATACCAGTAATAGCATCTGATGTAGGTGATATAAAAAATATTTTAGGGCAGGATTATCCATTTTTAATTTCTCCAAAAAATAAAGAAAATATTAAAAGTGCAGTTCTGAAATTTGATAAATATAAAAATAAAATAGAATTAAGTCAGCACTTAAATGACCGATATTTTAATTTATTTTCTAACATGATTTATAAAAATAAAATCTTTAATATATTTAATTGATGATATGAGAAAATTTCTACCATTTTGTAAAAGAAAAATTAAAGTTATTTTTGGTCGGGAATATCCATTTAAAGAGCAGATGAAATACAAAAAAAAATGGTATGGTAATGATTATGGAGGATTTTATATTGGATTAAATGATTTAAAAAAAACTGATATTGTCTATTCTTTTGGGATTGGTGAAGATATTTCATTTGATGAGTCAATTATGCAGGACTATTCGTGTAAAGTATATGGGTTTGACCCTACTCCAAAATCTATTAATTGGGTAAAAACAAATAAAAATATTTCATCTTTGTTTTGTTTTAATGAATATGGAATTGATGCTAAAGATGGGTTTGCCATTTTTTATCCCCCGAAAAATCCAGACTTTGTAAGTGGTAGCCTTGTTGAAAAAGATGAAACAAAAAATCAATCCTATCAAGTGCCTGTGAAGACATTGGATACAATTATGAACGAATTAGGGCATTCAAAGATTAAAATTCTGAAAATGGATATTGAAGGAGCAGAATATCATGTGATCCCACAAATACTAAATTCAGGAGTAGAAATTGAGCAGATTTTAATTGAATTCCATCATCGTTTTTTTCCAGATGGGTTTCAGAAAACAACAGATTTAGTTAAATTGTTAAATCAAGCAGGATACTCCATATTTGCTGTCTCCGATACTGGCGAAGAAGTTTCTTTTATTAAAGTTTTGAAATAATATTTTATTGTGAAAGTTAGCATCATAACGGTTTGTTTTAATAGCGAAAAAACTATTGAAAATTCTATTCAATCGGTATTGAATCAAACGTATTCAAATATTGAATACATCATTATTGATGGGGGTTCAACGGATCATACAATTGATATCATCCATAAATATACATCGCATATTTCAAAATTTATTAGCGAACCAGATAAGGGCATTTATGATGCCATGAACAAAGGACTCAAATTAGCAACAGGCGATATTGTTGCCATTCTTAATTCCGATGATTTTTATATTGATATTTCAATTATTGATTCAGTAGTATCATATTTTAAATCAAATTCAACGGATAGTGTATATGGCGATATTATTTATGTGAACAAAGAGAATGTTAAAAAGACTGTGAGATACTGGAAGTCGAAAAAATTTAAACTTGGAAGTTTTCAATTTGGTTGGCATCCACCTCATCCAACATTTTTTGTAAAAAATGAGGTATATAAAAAATATGGATATTTTAATTTGGAGTTTCAATTAGCTGCTGACTTTGAATTAATGTTACGATTTATTGAAAAATATAAAATTGCTACAGCATATATTCCAAAAGCCTTTGTTAAAATGCGCACGGGAGGAGCGAGCAATAAGAGTTTGAAAAATATTTTTAACCAAAATGTAGAATGCTATAGAGCTTTTAAAATTAATGAATTAAAGGTTTCAATATTATATCCTATATTTCGATTGGCACCAAAATTATTACAGTTTTTTAAATAGTGTCAGCAAGAAAACGCCAATAATTTCGTTACTCTGGTATTGAAAACAGTCATTTACAAAAGTAAACTCCTTGATTTTCAAAACTACGAAAGC
>JAVHRJ010000312.1:0-16355 GCA_036171595.1 Bacteroidales bacterium | reverse complement strand
ATCACTTCCCGAATCTGAAAATAATTTAGAAGAATAAGTTATATCGTATTTATTTGGTTGAACTTAATAAAACTTTTAGTTTATCGTATTGCTCCTTTCGTTGCAATCGTTTATAAATATCTAAAAGACAGTTCATAGTATTTTTATTAGTATTATCGTGTTCTAAAGCTTTTTCTAATAATGGAGCCGATTTTTTTATTTCAGTTAAATAAATTTCTTTTTCATTATTATATTTTTCCTGGTTTGAGTTTAAAAACGAATCTGCTGTTTTTAAGTGATTTATTGAACTATTATAAAGCATAATTCCTAAATTATACGAAGCGTCGGCATTATTTGGATTTATTTCAACGGCTTTTTGGAAACTTTGAATTGCAAAATTATCTTGTTTTAATTGAACATATAAACTACCTTGTAAATAAAATAAATCGTCTTTTTGATATAAACTTGTACCGATTTTTAAATATTCTATTGCATCTGATGTTAATCCGAGATTTAAAAATAATTTAACAATATTCACAACTAATAAATAAGAATTATTAGGAAATAAATTAATTCCTTTTTTAAGAATTTCTATAGTTTTAGAATTGTTGTTTTCGGCTTTGTAAGCATTGGCTAAGTAATTATAAACTTCAATTTTTTGATAATTATTGGTATACAATGGGGTAAAATATTTTTTTGTTTTTTCGTTGTTATTTGACAACGATGCTGCTAAACCTGCATAATATATTTTATCTGTATTATTGGCAATGTTCATTAAATTATCAATCTCAATTGACCTTTCGAATGACAATAAAGCATAAGTATATTTTTGAATATTAAAATCGTCGGCACCTTTTTTATAATAAAGTTGCGAAATTAGTTTGAGTTGATTGAAAATATCTTTGCTAAATTCTTTTTTTGCATCAAGGAAACTGGCTTTCATTATTGACATATATGCAATTTCAATATTACTTGGATATTCGCTTGGTTTATTTGAATATAAAATAGTATTAACCTCGCTCCTACTTATCCAAATTTTTGCATTTTTAGCATTGATTGGGTCTAAAGTAGCCGATTCAATTTCTTTTTTTGCATTAATATAATCGCCAGATTTAAAGTATTTTTGATAATTTTCTAACGAAGTTTGTGGAAATGCAATATTTGTTATAACGTAAAAAAATAAAAAGCAAATTAAACTCCTAATTCTCATTAAACTATTTATAAAGTTCCTTTTCAATTGCTTCTGCTTTACCTGTTTCGTTAAGTGTTTGATACGATTTCATTAGCATATTAATTAAATTTCTGTTTTTAGAATCAATTTTATAAGCAACTTCTAAATAAGGGACAGCTTTTTTAAATAAATATTCGTACTCTTGTTTATTTGCTTCATCTTTCTTTTTATAAGCAATAACAGCTGGATTGTAATAAAGTACGCCTAAATTATAATTAATATTAAATAAAATTTTTGAATCTGTAGGTTTTAGGGTTAATGCTTTTTCGTATGTTTTAACAGCTTTATCGCGGTATTCTATCGAAGTTGATTGATATCCTTTTCTAGCATAATCTTTTGAAATTGAATTAAATGCACCTGCCAATATTACAAGCATTTTTGCATTGGTAGGATTACTTTGAATTGCAAGTTGAATAAATTCAGCCATTTCTGATGCATTTTTTGCTTTGCTATAAATATCAATAGCTGCCATTATTATATCGGCATTATCTGGATAAAGTCTTGCCCCTTTATCAATTACTTTTTTTGCAGTAGCTGTATCGCCTGCATTCATTAATAAATCAGAATAATAAATGTAACCAAGTGGAACACCAGCATGTTTTACTTTTTCTAAGTTTGGTTCATTTAACAAAACAATTTGTGAATAATATTGCTTGGCTTTTTCATTATTGCCACTTTTTTGAGCACAATAACCTGTATATACAATTACGGAATTTTTATTTATTTTACTTGATTCGATTAAGTGATTAACAATAGACTGGTCGTTATCAAGAGTTTTTATAACTTCAAAAAAGTTTTCGAAATTTTCAAATGCATTTGAAAATTCACTTATGTTATTTGATTTTAATGCCGAGTTATAATAATTTATTCCATTATTATAAAACATTGAACTTAAATCAAACAGCACGTTAATGCAATCGGAGGTTAATTTTTTATCAACATCTAATTCTTTACATTTTTCAATAGCTGTAAGCGATTCTCTTGCTGCATTAGGCACAGTAGTTTTATATATTGCACTTTTAGCAAGTTCAGTATAAACATATCCTTTTAAATACCAATTTTCAGGGTTTTTACTTCCGTTAATATCGGCACATAATTTATCAATACTTACTTTAGCTTTATCAATTTTGCCTTCAATTTGTTTTATAAAATTCTCACCTTTGTTTGGTGCCTTGTCTGTTTGAGAATATAGAGTATTTGATAATATTAAAAATGTGGAAAGAATAAAAAATAGTTTCATATAAATTTTATTAAAATTACTAATGATATATAGACATAGATGTATTAAAAAAGATAAAATTAAATTATTTGGTAGAATTTTCCAATTTTTTATTTATATCATTTAATTTTTCTTCTTGCTTAAGCAAGGTGTATATTGTTTTTAACATTTTCATAATTTGAACGTCGTCTGGAGTTTGGGTATTTAATTTTTCGAGATAAGGCTGGGATTTTGCATATATTTCGAACGATTTATTTTGCTCATCTTTTGATGTAGCTTTTTTTAATATATCGGTAGCATTATTAAAATACATTGCACTTAAATTAAAAAGTGCATCGCTATAATTTGGGTCTAAATTTATAGTAGTTAGATATTCCTTTTCGGCACTAACAATGTCATTTTTCTGTTCTAACAAACTTGCTTTAACAAAATGTAATGCAGGATTTTTTGGTTCGCGATATAATCCTTTTTCAATGTAAATTAAAGCTTCATCATTTTTACCAATTTCAAGATAGTAATTAGAAAGCTCGTTAAATAGTTGTATATCATCACTTACAAATGTTTTTATTCCATTTTGAATGGTACTTATATATTCGTCAATTTTCCCTTCAGATTTATATAATTTAGCTAAATCGAGACAAATTTGTACTCCGCCGTACTCCATTTTAACTAATTGATTATAGTATTCAATAGCGGTTTTATTGTTTCCAGATTTTTGTGCAGAGAGTGCTGTATTATATAAAACTATTGTATCAATTTGGTTAATTGCAGGTAATTTATTTATTGTTAAATTATTTTCGAAACAATTAAATGCGTTTACATAATCTTTATTATTAAAGAATGCAACTCCTTCAAAAACAAATTGAGATGCAATAACTTGTAATGCTTTAATAACTTCAGAGTTGTATTTTTTTTCTTTATCAAGTTCTAAAGTTTTTAAATATGCATTATAAGCTTCAAAAATTGGTTGTTGCGAAAGTTCTTTAACTTCTTTAACTGAACTTTCGTAAATTGAGTGATATGTTATTGCTCTATAAAGCCATGTTTTTGGATTATTTATCAAATTTTTATCTTGAATGGATAAATCAGTAGTAGTTTTAGCTTTAACTGCATCACCCACTTTTAAATAAGTTAAAATATCTTCGATATTAATGCTTTGCGAAAATGAAGTGCAATAAAAAACTGAAAATAATATTGAAAATAATGGTTTCATATGTTAAAAATGGGAGAAATTTTTACTTCTCCCATTAAAATTTATTTTTTTATTTTTTCAATTTCTTTTTTTATTGCTTCACTTTTATCTTGCATTCCAACTCTATAATAGGCACTTTTTAGCGATTCCATAGTTGGCAAATCAGTTGGAGTAATTTGATGAGCTTTTTCTAAATATGGTAATGCTTCTTTAAGCTTAGCTTCGGCTTTTGCTTTAGCTTCTTTATATTTTTTGTCGTCGGTTATATCATTTGCTTTATTTAGCATTTCGGCACCATCATTATAGTACATTGCACCCATGTTGTAATTTGGATCGAAATAATCGGGTTTTAATTCAATTGATTTTTTATAACATTCTACAGCTTTAATAGGGTCTTTTAAATTAGCATCGTATAAACTGCCTTTTGCAAACCAATAAGTAGGGTTTTCAGGAGTGTTTTTTGTTGCTAGTTCCAAATAATTAAGAGCTTCGATTGATTTATTTGTAGATAAATAATAATTTATTAATTCAACAACTAATGCGGTGCTTTCTGTTGGATATTTTTCGATACCTTTTTTTAGAGTACTTATATATTTAGTTGTATCGTTTTTGCTTTTATACACATCGGCTAAAAAGAAATAGTTTCCTGATTTTTCTTTAATATTAGCACCGTATTCAAGTTTTATTAATGTTTCGAACATTTCTTTTGCTTCATCGTATTTTTTTGCTTTTTGAGCAGAAAGTGCACAATAATATATAACTGGAGTGTCGATTCTCATTGACATTGTTGAAACAAAAAGTGAATTCTCAAAGTATTTATATGCTTTTTCGTAATTTTTTGTGTTTTGATACTCTTCAACTCCTTTATTAACGTATATATTTGCAAGAGCAGGGTATTGATTTGTAAGAATGTCAACTAACATTTCAGAATCAACATATTTTGTTTTCATATCGTTTAAAGCAGTAATAAATTTTATTAAATCGGCTTGATTATTTACTATATCAAGTTTTTGTAAATTAGGATCAACAAAATTAAAAACTAATGCAGATTTATAAGCTTCAAAAGCTTTTTCGGCAGCATCGGCATCTAATGTTTTAAAATCTTTACTTGTATGAATGTTTTGATAAATCATTCCACGATAGTACCAAACACGAGGATCGGTTTTGCTTTTTTCGCATGTAATACAAAAATCGCTTTGCTCTTTAGCTTTGTCAAGTTCTGAATATTTCAGATAATTAAATGAGCTAACCCTGCACGAGCTACATGATTGACTATAAATATAGCCAGAAGTAGCTATAAAAATTAAAATTATTAAATGTAATTTTTTCATTTTATATTTTTTTGATTAATTATTTTTCTGGTTCGTTATCAAAATCTTTGCCATCTGTTATTTCTTCGTTATTATCGTCGTCATTTTCTATATCATTAACTTCGTCAATTTCATTTACGTCGTCAACAATTTCTTCGTTTAATATCTCGCCATCAATTTGAGCAACTTCTGCTTTATCATCAGCTTCAACATAAGTTATTGATGCAATTGCATCATCATCACGCAAGCTAATTAACCTTACTCCTTGAGTTGCTCTACCCATTAATCTTAAATTTTTAACTGCAATACGAATTGTAATACCCGATTTATTAATTATCATTAAATCATCTGTATCTAAAACGCCTTTTATTGCAATTAATTTTCCGGTTTTTTCAGTAACATTCATGGCTTTAACGCCTTTACCTCCTCTATTGGTCATAGGATAATCGGCCAATTTTGAGCGTTTACCATAACCGTTTTCTGTAACAACTAATAAATCTTCGGCTTCGTTTTCAATACAAACCATTCCAACAACTCCACCATTTACTTCATCAACTAATCTAATTGCTCTAACACCTGTTGCACTACGTCCCATAGGGCGTACTTTAGCTTCGTTAAATCTTATTGCTCGCCCACCTTTATTTGCAATAATTATTTCGTGTTTGCCATTTGTTAATTTAGCTTCTATTAATTGATCGTTATCTCGAATATTAATTGCAATAATGCCATTTGAACGTGGCCTTGCATAAGCTTGTAAAGTGGTTTTTTTAATTATTCCTTTTAATGTACAAAGTACAATGTAATGTTCTTTAACGTATTCTTCTTCATTTAATTTGCTAACATGTACATAAGCTCTTACTTTATCATCTGGATCAATATTTAAAATATTTTGTATAGCGCGACCTTTAGAATTTTTTGTTCCTTCTGGTAATTCGTATACTTTAAGCCAAAAACATTTACCTTTTTCAGTAAATAATAATAAGGTGTTATGCATAGATGCTACATAAACATGTTCGATAAAATCTTCATCGCGAGTTTCGCTTCCTTTTGAACCAATTCCTCCTCTATTTTGAACTCTATATTCGGTTAAATTTGTTCGTTTAATGTAACCTAAGTGAGAAATAGTTATAACAACATCTTCATCAGCATAAAAATCTTCTGGATTAAAATCTTCAGAAGCATAAACTATTTCGGTTCTTCTTTCGTCACCATATTTTTCCCTAATTTCAATAAGCTCGTCTTTAATAATTTGCATACGTAATGGTTCATCAGCAAGAATAGATTTTAAATATTCTATTAATTTCATTAGCTCTTCGTATTCTTTTTTTAGATTTTCTCTTTCTAAACCAGTAAGTTTTTGTAATCTCATATCTAAAATAGCACGAGCTTGCAATTCGCTTAACCCAAAATTTTGCATTAACCCATCACGAGCCTCTTCAACAGTTTTAGAAGCACGAATAAGTTTAATTACTTCGTCGATATGGTCGAGTGCAATTAATAAACCTTCAAGTATATGAGCTTTTTTCTCAGCTTGGTCGAGTTCAAATTTTGTTCTTCTAATAACTACTTCGTGGCGATGTTCAACAAAATAGCTGATAATTTCTTTTAAGTTGAGTTGTTTTGGGCGACCATTAACAAGGCAAATATTATTAACGCTAAATGAAGTTTGGAGAGCGGTATGTTTAAAAAGTAAATTTAACACAACATTTGCATTTGCATCTCTTTTAAGATCAACAACTATACGCATTCCATCTCTATCCGATTCGTCATTTACATTTGAAATACCTTCAATTTTTTTTTCGTTTACTAATTCAGCAATTCTTTTAATAAGTTCTGCTTTATTTATTTGATATGGTATTTCATTTATAACAATCATGTCGCGATTACCTTCAGTTTCAATATTGGCTTTTGCTCGCATTATAATTCTACCACGACCTGTTTCAAATGCTTCTTTAACACCTTGATAACCATAAATAAGTCCACCAGTAGGGAAATCTGGGGCTTTTACAAAGTGCATAAGTTCTTGAATAGTAATTTCTTTATTTTCTATAAAAGCAATAATAGCATTAACAACTTCTGTTAAGTTGTGAGGAGCCATATTTGTTGCCATTCCAACAGCAATACCTGATGCACCATTAATTAATAAGTTAGGTATTCGAGCTGGCAATACAGTAGGTTCTTCTAAAGTATCATCGAAATTTAATTTAAAGTCAACTGTGTTTTTATCAAGGTCGGCTAACATTTCTTCAGCAATTTTTTTAAGTCTTGCCTCTGTGTAACGCATTGCAGCTGGGCTATCACCGTCAATTGAGCCATAATTACCTTGTCCATCAACTAATGTATATCGTAATGACCATTCTTGAGCCATTCTAACCATAGCATCGTATACAGAAGTATCGCCATGTGGATGATATTTACCAAGCACTTCACCCACAATTCTTGCTGATTTTTTATAAGGTTTTCCCGAAGTATTTCCCAATTCATTCATCCCAAATAAAACTCTTCTGTGAACAGGTTTTAATCCATCTCTAACATCGGGTAGGGCTCTTGAAACAATTACCGACATTGCATAATCGATATATGAGCTCTTCATTTCTTCTTCAATGTTAACTCTTACAATTTTTCCACCTTCTATCATTTTATTATTTTGTGTAATTTAAATTATTAATTATCAGCAATTTAATTTTAAAAAAATTAAAGCACTAAATTAATTTTTTTTATCTAGAATAAAAAATTTTAGACCTATAATTATTAACACAACTATGTTTATAATTGATTTATAAAAAATGTTTAACTTTACAAACTGTATTTACATTTGATAAACGTGAAGAATGTTCAATAACTAATTAAAGTAAAGTATGGATTCAAAATTTTCACAAAGAATAAATGATGTTTTAAATTATAGTCGCGAAGAGGCAGTAAGACTTGGTAATGAGGTAGTTGGAACAGAGCATCTTTTTCTTGGGTTATTAAGAGATGGTGAAGGCGTGGCAATTGATATATTAATTTCGCTTAATGTTAATTTAACCGAAATAAGAAAAGCAATTGAGAAGAAAATTAGAGCAAATGATGCTTTAAAAATGTCGGAGGTTGATAATTTACCTTTAACTAAACATGTTGAGAGGGTTTTAAAACTAGTTTATTTAGAAGCTAAATCGTTAAAAAACAGTGTAATTGATACAGGGCATTTATTGCTTGCAATATTAAAAGATGACAATTCATTTATTCCATCTTTATTAGAAGAAAATAACATTGATTATTCAACTGTTAAAGGCATAATGTTAGGAGAATCACCTAAAAATAAATCGGACGATTCATATGGAGATGATGAAGATCGTTCGACATTTGGTGCTAGCAAATCGAATGCTTCTACAAGTAAATCAACTTCAGAAACTCCAGTTTTAGATAACTTTGGTGTAGATTTAACAAAAGCTGCAGAAGAAAACAGATTAGACCCAATAACCGGCAGAGAGTTAGAAATTGAACGATTAGCTCAAATATTAAGCCGTCGAAAAAAAAATAATCCAATATTGATAGGTGAACCTGGTGTTGGAAAATCAGCAATTGTTGAAGGATTAGCACTTCGCATTATTCAGCGAAAGGTTTCTCGTATATTGTTTGGGAAAAGAGTAGTAACTTTAGATTTAGCTTCAATAGTAGCAGGTACAAAGTATAGAGGTCAGTTTGAAGAAAGAGTTAAAGCTATTTTAAATGAACTTTCAAAGAACCATAATGTTATTCTTTTTATTGATGAAATTCATACTATTGTTGGTGCTGGTGGTGCTAGTGGCTCGTTAGATGCTGCAAATATGCTAAAACCTGCATTGGCTCGTGGTGAAATTCAATGTATTGGGGCAACAACATTAGATGAATATAGACAATATATTGAAAAAGATGGTGCTTTAGAACGTCGTTTTCAGAAAGTTATGGTAGAGCCAACATCTGTTGAAGAGACTTATGAAATTTTAAATAATATAAAAGAAAGATACGAAGATCATCATAATGTAATTTATACAGATGATGCAATAAAAGCTTGCGTTAAATTAACTCATAGATATATTACCGATAGACATTTGCCAGATAAAGCAATAGATGCACTTGATGAAGCAGGTTCAAGGGTTCATATATCAAACATTCATGTACCCGAAACAATTCTTGATTTAGAAAAGAAAATTGAAACTATAAAAAAAGAAAAGGTAGGTTCAGTTAAAAATCAGAATTTTGAATTGGCTGCAAATTTACGTGATCAAGAAAAGAAGTTATTAGAATCTGTAGAAATTGAAAAGAACAAATGGGAAAAAGATATGAATACCCATCGTCAAACAGTTACAGAAGATAATGTTGCTGAAGTAGTTGCTATGCAAACTGGTGTGCCTGTTCAAAGAATTGCTCAAGCCGAAGGTCTTCGATTACTTAAAATGCTTGATGAAATTAAAGGAAGGGTTATTGGACAGGATGAGGCAATTAAAAAAGTGGTAAAAGCAATTCAAAGAAATCGTGCTGGTTTAAAAGATCCAAATAAACCAATTGGAACATTTGTTTTTTTAGGTCCTACTGGAGTAGGAAAAACACAATTGGCAAAAGTGTTAGCTGAGTATTTATTTGACAATACTGATAATTTAATCAGAATTGATATGAGTGAATACATGGAAAAATTTTCAGTTTCACGATTGGTAGGTGCTCCTCCAGGATATGTTGGCTACGAAGAGGGTGGGCAATTAACCGAAAAAGTTCGCCGTCGCCCTTATTCAGTTGTCCTTTTAGATGAAATAGAAAAAGCTCATCCAGATGTGTTCCATATTCTATTACAAGTATTAGATGAAGGAAGATTAACTGATAGTTTAGGTCGTAGAATTGACTTTAGAAACACAATAATAATAATGACTTCTAATATTGGAACTCGTCAATTATCTGATTATGGAAGAGGCGTTGGATTTGAAACTTCTGCAAGACGAGATTCATACAACGATCATGTTAAAGGAGTTATTGAAAATGCACTAAAAAAAGCTTTTGCACCAGAGTTTTTAAATAGAATTGATGATGTTATATTGTTTAACTCACTAGAACGCGAACATATTCATCAAATTATTGATATTGAGTTAAAAGGATTATATCAAAGAGTAAAATTAATGGGTTACGATTTAAAAATTTCTGCGCAAGGTAAAGATTTTATTGCTGAACGTGGTTTCGATGTGCAATTTGGTGCTCGACCATTAAAGCGCGCTCTTCAAAAATATTTAGAAGATCCTATGGCTGAGATAATTATTAAAAGTGCTCCTAAACCTAACGATGTAATTATTGTGGGATTTAATAAGAAAACAGAAACATTAACTTTTAAAATTCAAAATAAAAATATTGTAGAAAAAGCAAAAAAATAAGAATAATTTTTTTAATTATTCTTATTTTTAAAATGGTGGTTAATAATTTGTTGAGTTCTATTATTTAAATAAAAAGTTAAATTACTCAAAATTATAAAGTGCAGTAGATAAATATCTTTCACCTGTATCGGGTAAAATAACAATAATTCTTTTTCCTTTGTTTTCAGGTCTAATAGCTAATTGAAGTGCTGCAAATACTGCTGCACCAGAAGATATTCCTACAAGAAGTCCTTCTTTTTTTGCTAATTTTCTACTCGTAGCAAATGCATCATCATTATTAACTTTAATAATTTCATCAATAATCGAAATATTTAAAATATCTGGTATAAAACCAGCACCAATACCCTGAATTTTATGTGGACCAGGTTTTCCACCCGAAATAACAGGTGAATCGGTAGGTTCAACAGCAATTATTTTAATATTTGGATTTCGTTTTTTTAGCACTTCCCCTACTCCTGTTATTGTTCCGCCTGTACCAACACCCGATACAAAAAAATCTATTTTTCCATCAGTGTCTTTCCAAATTTCTTCGGCTGTTGTTTTTCTGTGAATTTCAGGGTTTGCTAAATTTTTAAATTGTTGTGGTATAAATGAATGAGGAATTGTTTCGGCTAATTCGGTAGCTTTATTTATTGCTCCTGTCATACCTTTTTCGCCTGGAGTTAAAACTAATTCGGCTCCTAAGGCTTTTAATAAGTTTCTTCTTTCAACACTCATTGTTTCGGGCATTGTTAAAATAAGCCTATATCCTTTTGCTGCTGATATAAACGCTAATGCAACACCAGTATTTCCACTTGTTGGTTCAATTATTACGGTATCTTTATTAATTAATCCTTTTTCTTCACCATCTTTAATCATTGCATAGCCTATTCGGTCTTTAATACTACTTGCTGGATTAAAATATTCCAATTTCCCAATAATAGTTGCCAAAGTACTATTTGATTTGTTAAAATTAGAAAGTTCGAGTAATGGAGTGTTTCCAATTAATTCAGTTAAATTTTTTGCAATTTTTGTCATAGATTATAATTATTGATTATTGTTTGCAAAAATACTGATAATAAGACATATAAAACAATAACTAGAACATGGTATTTTACATACCATGTTTATGGTATGTAATTAAATATAATATTCTGTTGTATCAACAATGCCAGCTTTTATAGAGTACATTACTAATTCAGATGTATTATTGACATTTAATTTTTTGAAAATATTTTTTCGATGAGTATTAATTGTGTGTACACTTAAAAATATTTTTCCAGCAATTTCTTTTGTAGTAAAACCTTGTGAAATTAAACGTATAATTTCTATTTCTTTATTTGTAATATGAATTGCCGAATTAATTTGCTTTTTGTTTGTGTTATTTGTTATTAATGCTTCTATAACTTCTTTTGATAAATATTTTTCTTTTTTCTCAATTGAATTAATAGCTAATAAAAACTCATTACTATTGCAGTATTTCGATATAATATGATTTATTCCAACATCTAAAATTTTTATTAAGTTTTCGTTTGATGTTTTGCCAGTAAATACTAAAATATTTGACAACGGGAATATTTCATTTAACTTTAAAAAATGTGGAATTAAAAAGTCTGTAAAGCAATATGGATCAATTACTATAATTGAAGGTTTTAATTCTTTTATTTTATAAAAAAAATCGATTAAAGATATTGTACAAGTTACTACTTCATATTTATTTGTTTTTTGTAATACAACAGTTGCTCCCTCGCAGGTAAGTATTTGAGAATCTGCTATTAATATTTTCTTTTTGTTAGTTAACAATATGCAGAAACTTAATAACTATTTTTAAATGCGTTCTAATTCAACAGTAAAATGTCTCATTATTGGAGCTTCCCATAATATTTTAAAACCGTGTTTAATAGAATTACGTTTTTCGAAAACATTTGCAATGGCAACAGCAACATAATCCATATGATTATTAGTATATACTCTTCGAGGTATTGCTAATCGTAATAACTCTAATTTTGGTAATCTATCTAATCTGGTTTCCGGGTCACGATCGGCTAATAATGTACCTATTTCAACACCTCTTACTCCTCCTTCAATATACAACTCAACGCCTAAGAGCTGTGCAATATATTCGTTTTGCGAAATGTGACTATAAAATCTTTTTGCATCAACAAATATTGCATGACCGCCAAATGGTTCTTGAACAGGTACACCAAAGTCGGTTAGTCTTTTTCCTAGATATGCAACCTGCCCAACTCGAGAATCGAGATAATCAAATTCAGTGGCTTCGTATAATCCTTGAGATAGTGCATTTAAATCGCGACCAGCCATGCCACCATAAGTAATATAACCTTCAAACATAATATTAAAAGTAGATGCTTTACGAAATAATTCTTTGTTTCTTAAGCCAATAAATCCACCAATATTAACAATTCCATCTTTTTTACTACTCATAGTAGTACCATCAGCATATAAATACATTTCTTTTACAATTTCGCGAATGGTTTTATTTTCATATCCTTTTTCTCTTGTTTTAATAAAATAAGCATTTTCGGCAAAACGTGCTGAGTCATAAAATACAGGTATTTCATATTTATCTGCAAGTTGTTTTACTTTGCGTAAATTTTCCATTGATACAGGCTGACCACCTGCTGTGTTATTTGTTATAGTAATTATTATTAAAGGAATATTATCTTTCGAATTTGTTTTTAAAACTTTTTCGAGTTTATTTAAATCAACATTACCTTTAAAAGGATGTATTTTAGTAGTATCAAAAGCTTCATCAATAGTACAATCTACTGCATGAGCTTTACGATATTCTATATGTCCTTTAGTTGTATCAAAGTGACTATTTCCAGGAACTATATTACCTTCTTTAACTATTGCACTAAAAAGCACATTTTCTGCTGCTCTACCTTGATGAGTTGGTAAAAAATAATCGAACCCAAAAATATCTTTAATAGCATCTTTTAAATGAAAATAAGAACTTGCACCGGCATAACTTTCGTCGCCAAGCATTATTTTTGACCATTGCACATCGCTCATTGCACCTGTTCCTGAATCGGTAAGTAAATCAACAAAAACTTTATCGCTACTAATATTAAATAAATTATATTTTGCATCACGTATCCATTTTTCTCTTTCGCTACGTGTTGTTTTTTTGATGGTTTCAATCATCTTAATTTTATAAGGTTCAGCAAATGGTAATTCCATATTAATTATTTTATTAGATTTTTAATTTTTGTAAGTATAAATGAAGAATGAAAAGCAAAATGTTAATTATCTCTATCTTTTATATTAAGATAAATTCTAGATGCTAACATTGATTGGATATACAAATTCATTCAATAGAATATTTGATTGCAAAGATAATTATAAATTCAAATGCAGAGAACTTTGTACTTATAAAATTTATTAACAAATTTAGAGTGAAAATTACAAATAAATTTTTTTGTTAATTTTTATATTTTCTTTTGTAACTATTTGGACAATATACAATCCAGAGTTAATATTATTCAAATTTATGTTAGCACTAAAGTTGTTAATTTCTTTAATGCAAATTAATTTGCCGTTAATATTATATAAATAAGCTTTATAAATAATAAATTTATTATTTGTTTCAATAATTAAATTATTATCGAATTTATAAGCGTTTATATTTATTTTATTTAATGATTGCGAAACAATATTATTTGGTGATGTATTACCAATAATATATAAATGTTTAATACCGCCATCACTTTCGTATGAAATAACTATATTATCGTTTAACAAATCAGTTGGTTGATAATAAACATAAAAGCTATAATCGCGTGCTCCTTGTAAACTAACATTGTTAAACGAAGAACTAAACTCGGTTCCAGCAAAACTTGTTGAAGATGAAACATGCAAAATTGAGTTTTTTGAATTTGTTATTGTAACAAGAATAGAATCAGTATTTCCAACAGAAGTATTAAAGGTTAACAAACTGTCATTTAAAAAATCTAATTTTGGTAAAACTGTTGAAGTTGAAGGCAATGCTGCAGTATTCCATGCATTCATTCCGCCAATCATATTATACACTGTTTTAAAATGTTTTGCTTGCATCATTGTGTAAACTTGCCCACTTCTACCTCCCGAAGCGCAATGAATTAAATAAACTTTATTTTTATTTAAGCTATCAATTATCAATGAAAAATTAGAATTGTAAAAATCAATATTAACACCTCCTTCAATATGAGTTGCATATTCACCAGCAGTTCTAACATCTAGAATTACAAAATAAGGATTATTTGCATAAGCTAATATGGTGTCGTATGCTTGAGTTGCCGATATATTAGCATATAAAGTATCGGTATTTGAATAACTTTGAAGCGAAAACATTATAAAAAAACAAAAAATTATTTTTTTCATTGTATACTTAATTTTAATATTTCAAAATTATTAAAATAAATTGAATAAAATTATTTTGTAATAATCGTATTTTAAACATATTATATTTTAATTGCAACTTTTACAAAAAAAATGCGTCTTTTGCTAGAATTATATCGATTTAGGTGAACAATTAATTTATATAGTTATTAACTTTATTTTTTATATTTTTTTGAAATAAACATTATTTTTTATGAAAAATTTTTACTTTTTTTTATTGTTTTTTATATGTGTATTTGCTTCAAATTCAAGTATTGCACAAAACAAAAGTGAGTTAATAAAAGCAAATAAATACCTTGATAAAAAAGGTGAAGTTTATTTTACTTTTCAAATAAATTCGCCTGATGAAGTACTTTCGCTGACAAAAATCATTTCTATCGATAATTTAAAAAATGGAAAAATATGGGCTTATGCAAATAAAAAAGAATTTGCAAAATTTTTAGAAAAAAATATATCTTTTGAAGTATTACCTTCTCCTGGTGATGTTTATGCTGAAATGTGTGATAACGCAAAAGGTATATGGCAATTTGACACATATCCAACTTATTCGCAATACGAAACTATGATGCAAACTTTCGCAACAAATTACCCAAATATTTGTAAATTAGATACTATTGCCATTTTACCTAGTGGACATAAATTGTTGGCAATAAAAATAACCGACAATCCAAATGTTGATGAAAATGAACCAGAATTTTTATATTCAGGAACAATGCATGGCGATGAATATGCAGGCTATGTAATGTTTTTAAGATTAATTGATTATTTAACAACTAATTATGGAACAGATTCAAGAGTTACAAATCTTGTAAATGGAATGGAAATTTGGATATGCCCTTTGGCAAATCCAGATGGTACTTTTGCAGGTGGCGACAACACTTTAAGTGGTGCAACTCGTGCAAATGGAAATAATGTTGATTTAAACAGAAATTATCCTGACCCAGTAGCAGGCCAACACCCCGATGGCAATGCCTGGCAACCCGAAACTATTGCTTGGATGAATTTTGCTGATAATCACGATTTTGTTATGTCGGCTAATACCCATGGTGGTGCTTCAGTAGTAAATTATCCTTGGGATACATGGACTTCTTCTCAAAATACGCATGCAGATGCAAATTGGTGGGTTTATGTTTCAAAAGAATTTGCTGATACAGTTATTGCATTAGGGCCAGCTGGCTACTTTAAAGATGTAACACCTACTGGCTATACCGAAGGTGGCGACTGGTACACAATTACTGGTGGCAGACAAGATTATATGAATTATTTTAAACATTGTAGAGAGGAAACAATAGAAATATCTGTAGATAAAACTTTACCTGCAAACCAACTATTAAATTATTGGAATTATTTATATCGTTCGTTTTTAAATTATTTAGAACAAGGTTCATTTGGGATTAAAGGTTTAATAACCGATGCTTGTACAGGGTTGCCAGTTAAAGCATTAGTTACAATAAATTCACACGATGTTGATAGCTCACAAGTTTACAGTTCGTTACCTATTGGTAATTATCACAGACCAATAATAGCTGGGACGTATTCTATTACTTATTCAGCAAACGGTTATCAATTGCAAACAATAACCGGAGTTACTGTAACAAATAAATCAACTACTGTTCGTAATGTTTTACTTGTTCCTCTTCCTCCTGTTGCTAATTTTACAGCCGAC
>JAVHRJ010000311.1:0-3428 GCA_036171595.1 Bacteroidales bacterium | reverse complement strand
TAGTCATAATAAGAAATACAGAAGATGTCACCAACTTTTTTGTCCATTAAGCCAACAATTACAATAAACAAAATAAGTATTTGTTGTTGTTTAAAATAGGAAAAGGTATTATTAGAGATTGGTTAGCGACAATTAATATAAATAAAGTACTATGGGCAATCTTTACAAAATAGAAAAACTTTTACAACCAAACTTTTTTCAACGACTTCTTAAGAAAGAGCCACAAGAAAATGCTTTCATTGAAGTGAATAATCTTTTTGCGACAAAACCTTTAAAAGAAATAAAATTTGAAGAAATTGAAGCAATATCTTCAAAGTATAAAGTCGATTTGCGCAAAAAATTTATAGTCGCATTAAAAGAACTTTATATTCAATACCTCAGACAATGTCTTTCAGACAATATTCTGACTGATCAAGAACTTTACGACCTTAATCAATTAAAGAATCTCTTGATTTTGAAAAACATTGAAGTTGAAGAATTAAATAATCAACTTACAAGTGAAATTTATAAAAAATCATACAATGAAGCAATTTCTGATGGGAAATTTGAAAAATCAGAAGAAGAATTTCTTGATAAACTTCAAAAGAATTTGAGATTACCTCTCAGTATAGTTGAGAAAATTTCTTCTGAAAGTAGAAAACAATTTTTAGAAATTCAATTAGGCAAAATCATTGAAGATGGAAAAATTTCACCTGATGAATGGGTGGAATATACAGCTATTGCAAAAAACTTAAATGTAAATCTTAACATTAATGAAATATCAAAAGCCCAGCTTGAAAAGTTTAAACTTTATTGGCTTATTGAAAATGGAGAACTTCCTATTAGGGAAGTGCCAATTAATTTACAAAAAAATGAACAATGCTATTTTACTACTTTCGCAGATTGGCTAGAAAGTAGAACTGTAACTCAAAGAATAAATTATGCTGGACCAACTGCTCGTATTAAAATTATGAAAGGAATCTACTATAGGGCTGGTAGCATAGGCGTTCAAAGAATTACATCCGAACAACTTTTGGTAATAGACTCAGGACAGGTTTATATTACCAACAAACGAATAATCTTTATTGGAAATAAAAAGAATACGAATATTCCTCTCAATAAAATTCTTTCTGTAAATCCTTATAGTGATGGAATTGGTATTGAAAAAGACAGCGGTAAAAGTCCAATAATCCGCGTATCTAACAATGCTGACATTCTAGCAATGACTTTAGGTAGGGTTATTAATGATTTGCAGGTTTCATAATACGTCATTAATTAAAAAAAACGATATGAATAACGGAAAAACAAATTACAAAAGCAGCAAACAATCTATCATACAAGGGACAAGTGATAAAGATAAGATTGTAAAAGGTTTGAAAACAATTTGCATTGAAGATAATCAATTTACAGTTGAACTTCCAAATAATTCGGTTTTAAAAGGTAATCTAACTTTTCAGTCGCAAGAAGCTAATAAAACAATTTTTATGACTGATAAAGAATGTCCATTTGTAATTTCTGATGATACTATATTTTTAAATCTATACGGTACGCATGATTTTGCAATAACTTTTTTCATTGACAAAGTAGAGCATTCTGATTCAGGAGAATTAAAAGCTAATAACAGCACCATGCCAAAAACGGAACGGACATGGTTACAGAAACTTTTCGGCAATAAATAATCATTATTGTTGCATGGTAAGTAAATGAATCAACATTAAAAATATTTTTAGTATATAAAACAATATATGGCAAAAAAAATATTTATAAGCTATTCGGATAAAGATCGTAACAAAATGAGATCTCTTGAAAGACAAATATTGAAAACAACTATCCTTAAGCCAATTATTATAGCGGATAATCGGCAGACAACTAAACTGCTTTCTGATAAAGTTAAAGCTGGAATTATTGAATGTGACTATTTCATTCCAATACTAACCAGATCTTCAATAAGCACACAATGGATTAATCAAGAAATAGGATTTGCAACAGCAAAAAATAAGGCAATATACCCTATTGTGGAATGTAGTATCATGTCAAAATTAAGAGGTTTTATTCATAAACAATTTGATTTATCATATAAATTTGATGGGAACAAAAAAAATAAAAGAGTTGAGGCATGCCAATTCACAATTTATTCCAGAAGGTTAATAAACGATCTTCTTATAGAAAATAAGAAAACACCTAAAGACATTACGTTTGAAGACATGTTTCCTGGAAAATGGGAAAGTACATTTACTATTGGAAATAGTGCAATCAAAGAGAAAGAGATTGAAATAAAAGATAAAGTAAAATTCTTTGTAAGTGGGAAACACAAATTTAATCTAAGCCAAATAAATATAGATGCGATCAATAAAAATTTAAAGTTTACAAAAACAGGAGTTGACGAAGTAGATTTGCTGATTAAATGCAACTTAGACATTATTGAAATTGGAAAGAAATACATAGGCAAAGAAGATAATAATAAACTTGGGAAAAATATTAGTATTACATACAGACGTGTGGACTAATGTTATTGAAATAACAAGTATACATACCGCTAACAAGATCAGTATTTAGCGAGCGGATATGTATAGCTTGACACGAATAACATTAAATAGAATTCTTAACAGTTTAATATGAAAGTGCAAGTAAAAACATATCTCTTTTTAATTCCACAATTTCCAAAATAATATTTCATTCCTACCAATAATTATTATTCTAATTTTGTATCTTGCATTGGTTTTAAAATTTACTTATGAAAAAGATATTCAAAGGATTACTTATTATTATTCTGGTTGCTTTAATTGGAATAGGAAGTTTTTTTGCATACATATATTTTAAAAACATAAACAACCGTGACCCATACACTCTTATACCCGATGATGCAATTTTTGTAATAGAAACAAGCAACTTAAACGACGGCTGGAATGCAATAAGCCAAAGTAAAATGTGGAATCATTTAAAACAAAATCCATATTTTGCTGATATTAACGAAAGTGCAGCATCGCTCGACTCGCTAATGAAGTACAACGAAACAATGGACATGCTTTTAAGCGACCGTCAATTGGTAGTTTCGGCACACATGATTTCGGCAACCGATTATAATTTTTTGTTCGTAGTAGATGTTCAAAAGGCAGGGCAGGCATCATTTTTAATGGAATCATTAAATATTTTTTCCGATTATTCTATATCAAAAAGAGATTACAAAGGCATTGAAATTATTGATATGCTCGACACAAAAACAAAAGAAACATTAAGCTTTGCTTTTATTGATAATTTAATGGTTGGCAGTTACACATCGGCATTGGTTGAAAAAGCTATTGACCAAAAAGATTCGGGTTACTGGCTAAATAACGAAAAATTTCAACTCGCTAAAAACGAAACAAAATCGTCGCTTTTTAATTTTTATATAAACTATAAAACTATTCCCGATTATTTAAAATGTTACATGGACGAGAGTAGCGATTTAG
>JAVHRJ010000310.1:0-3438 GCA_036171595.1 Bacteroidales bacterium | reverse complement strand
GTTTTTCAGAAAATAATCTAGCAGTTGTCCTAAATCTATTTTCAAATTGCACAAAAATAATTTTAATTGCAATGCTTCAGGAAAATATTCAATTAGAGTGTTTGATGTTAATTCGAAAGAATGTGAAAGAAATAATAAAGTTAGTGAAATTAAATTTATTATTTGTTAAAATGTGTTTTATAGCATATAAAGTATTAATTTTGTTTTAAAATATTATAAAATGAAATATTTATATTTTTTTGTAGTTTCAATGATAATTGGAGTTACTTGTTTTGCTCAAACAGCAACAAATTTTACTACAAACGATTGCAACGGAGTATCACATGATTTATTTACAGAATTAGATGCTGGAAAAGTAATCGTAGTCTGCTCTGTTGATCCATGTGGTGGTTGTATTGCACCTTCTAAAACAACTTATAATATTGTAAACAGTTATCAAACCACCAATCCTAATAGGGTGTTTTATTACTTGGCTGACGATTGGACTGTTACAACATGTGCTGCTCTAAATAGCTGGGCAAATTCCAATGGTATTCCAGAATCTTCCTATTCATTACGTTTTCCAAACGTAGCTATAAGCATGACTCCATACGGAGGAGCTGCCATGCCAAGAATTCTTGTTTTTGGAGGTAATGCACATACTATATTTTATAATGCAATCACAGCTAATGTAACAAATCTTCAAACTGCAATAAATAATGCATTAGCTGCAACTGAAGTTGATAATTTGAGTTCAGAATTATTTAATGTTAGTTTATTTCCAGTTCCTTATAATATCCAAACTACTTTATCAATAAATCTTAAATCAATTTCTAATGTAAAAGTTGAAGTTTATAATATTGTTGGAAAAAAAGTCTTAGATGTTTATAATAGTCAGCTTAAATCTGGCGATAACCAATTAAATATAAAGACTTCCGATTTTGATAATGGAATGTATTTTATAAAAGTTAGTGTAGCTGATAAGATCAAAACTATTAAATTGATTGTGTCAGAATAAGTTTTTAATTCTTTAAATAAATATTTTTTACATGAGAATTAATTGTATTTTAGTTATACTTTGTCTTTCCATTTCTATAAAGTCCTTTTCGCAATGTTGTGGAGGAGGTAGTGGTAGTCCAATTGCTGGAGGTGCTTCACAAGGTGTGTTATTAGAAAAACAATTCGAAGTAAATTCAAATTTCCAATATGTTAATACAACAAAATTTTTATCAGGTAATAACCCAGATACAAATTTTGCTGATAGTTATAACAGTAAATACGTGTATACACGTTTAGCTTATGGTTTATTGCCTAAGTTAACTATGTCTGTAGAAGCTGGTTATTGGTTAAATAAAACCCAAGTTGGTTTGCATAAAATTGATACAAATTCAACAAGTGGTTTTGGCGATTTAATAATTTTTCCTCGTTACGATGTTTTTAAAATTTCAAAAAATTCTAAACTTACTGAATTGACATTAGGATTAGGAATAAAAATTCCACTTGGTTCTTATATGGATTCTTCAAAGCATATATTAGTTATGGATCCATTTCCAAATGAGATTTATTATACTCGTAATGTTCTTGCTGCTCAACCTTCATCTGGTGCACAGGATGTTATCTTTTATATGTTTTTTTATAGAGGGTATAGCGTTAAAAAATTAAGTTTTTTTGCAAATGCCATTTATATTAAAAAGGGATGGAATCCAATTGGTGAAAAAATAGGCGACTATGCAAGTGTTGTGCTTTTTGCAAATAAAACTTTATTTAAAAAATTAGGGTTAACATTACAGTTAAAGGGTGAATGGGTTGATAAAATGAAAATGTATGAGAATGCTGTTCCTGTTGGTAACCCCGATTTTACTGGTATGCGAAAGGTGTTTTTTGTGCCTCAAATTAGTTATAATTTTAAGGGTAAGTTAACTTTATTTTTAATGTCTGAAATTCCTTTGTATCAATACATGTTTAGAACTCAAATTGCTTCACAATTTCAAATGACATTTGGAATATCTTATAGATTTTATTTTGTTGATCCTACAAAAAATACTGAAAGCGAATTAAAATAAAAAATTATTAATATAATATAAATTTTCCTGAACCATAAAAATTATTATTACTTATAATCTTATAAGAGTAAATTCCATTATTAAGATTATTTCTTTTAATAATTTTATTTTCTGAAGAAATATTTTTGATTAATAATACTTGCCTGCCTGTTAAATCATAAATATACATCGAAATATTTTTCTCGTTGTTAAGATTTATTGTATTTATTTCAGCTTCATTTTTAAATGGGTTTGGAAAAATGCTAAAGCCATTGTTGTTAATGTACACGTTGTTAATTGCAGCATTATTTCTTTTCATGTATGCAAAACGAGCAATTTGGTAATCACTTCTTTTTTCTAATATTCCTTTGTTTATTTGCATTATTGGAAATCCTAAATCTTTTGTGTACCACTTATAATAGTAATTATCTGGCATGTAATTAATTAATTCACCAATTCCGTTTACGTATAAACTATCCCATACAGTTTCTATTGTATGAATTCGAATAACAGGGTAAACGTCAATTAAAGTATTTAATTCGCCCCATGAATCAGCAATAATAGTATCTATAACATTTGTTACTAAAACTGAATCTAACGATTTTTGAATTACTATTCTCGAACTATCAATTTTTGTTTGTCCGAATTGTAAAATTGGAAATGTTGTGCGATAATTATTTAAATCATGTGCATACGGATAATTTGATGCATAATAAGTTAATCCGGTTGAATCTATAATGTAATAATCTTTGTAACATACTTCATCGAGTACATGTGTCTGCCAGTTATGAACTAAGTAACAATTCGATTTAAGTGCAATATCAGCTAATGGAAATGTTTGAACTGAATCAGGGAAAACCCAACGTACCGAATCTAAAGCTGAATTAGGTGAACCGCCCCATAAATTTAAATAACCAAAATCCCATCCAACATTTGCACCTGTATCACCAGGTGAAAGTGTTAATCCTTGAATACTATCAATTTTATAGCTTAGCTGCACATCGCCAGGTACGGGCAAATCATTTTGATCTAAAATAATTTGACTGTATAGTGAAATATTAAAAATGTTAAATATTGTAAATAATAAAAGTATTTTCATGATTTTTTATTTAAAGTATTACAAAGACATTATAAATGCTTAATAAGTTGCAAATAATTAAAATTTTTTATAAAGAAACAAATTAACATTCAACCTTTTTCAAAAATTGTAGTCTAATTAAAAAAAATAAAATAGCAATTAAACTATTTTTAAAAATTATAGTCTAAACAAAATTAAAGTATTTTATTAATTTGAAAGCAACATTAAACATATTAATTTCCTTATTATTTCTTTTATCTACATCTGGTATTTTTATTTCTGAGCATTATTGTGGTAGAAATTTAATTTCTGTTTCATTTTTTTCAAATGCAAAAAAAT
>JAVHRJ010000309.1:0-16419 GCA_036171595.1 Bacteroidales bacterium | reverse complement strand
CAGTAGTATCTAATACCGACCATACTGAATCTTGAGGTGCAACTGTACCAATACAGCTCCAACAACCATTAAAATAATTATTTTCGAAATCGCCAAACTGTAATTTGTTGTGGTGTAATTCTTCAATTCGCAACTGTGAACCAATTGGTATCAATGGCAAATATTAAAACCAACATTTGCTGCATAAAAACTCAAATTATGTTGGCAATTAATAATGCTTTGCGGAATAGTATCAACAAAATACGAAATATTACAAATTTTAGGAATATCTCTACTGGATAAAACTCCTGTAAATGAATTATTTACAAACATAGATTACAATAATGTCAAAGAACTTAATTATAACCAACTGTCACTTAGGCTTTTTTAAGTGTAAGTCATGCAATAACAACTAAAGCATTTTAATATAATTGTTTACGAAATGTGTTTACAACAAATTGTATTAATAAAAGGTTTTTGTAAAGTCATGCTTCGAGAGCCTCAGCATGACCTATGTTTTATTCAACAAATTCACAGCAATGCACGCTGTTATAGCTGCAGTTTCGGTTCTTAATCTGCTATTACCTAGACTTATTCCTATAAATTTATTTTGTAATGCTAAATCAATTTCTTTTTGCGAAAAATCGCCTTCGGGGCCTATTAAAATTAAACAATCTGAATTTTTCGCGTACCAGTCTACAATATGTTTTCGTTTATCAATACAGTATGCAATTCCTTTTTGTCCATTAAAATTTAGTTTAATAAAATCACTGTATTTTACTAATGGATTAATTATAGGCAAATACGCTTTTAAGCTTTGTTTCATTGCAGAAATTGCGACTTTTTGAAGTCTTTCGATATTAACATTTTTTCGTTCTGTACGGTCACACAAAATTGGAGTAATTTCATCTATGCCAGCTTCGGTAGCTTTTTCAACAAACCATTCAATACGGTCGGCACTTTGCAAAGGAGAAATAGCAACGTGCAATTTAAAAGGTCTTTTTTCGTAATTATTAAAAACTTCAACAACTTGCAAAACACAATTTTTTTTATTGTCGTCAATAATTGAAGTCTTGTACATTTTACCCAAACCATCAGTAATCCAAACAATGTCGTTTTGCTTTAATCTTAAAACACGAACACAATGTTTCGATTCTTCTTCGCTAAGATTAATGATGTTGTCGGAAATAACTGTATTATAAAATAAATGCATTTTCTATAATTATTAAGCTTGTGTTTGAATCATAATGTTCGAGTTCAAGGCTTTCGTAGTTTTAAAAACCAAGGAATTTACACAAGTAAATGACTGTTTTCAAAACAAGAATAACAAAGAAATAGGGCATTTTGAACAAACACAAATTATGCGAAATTAAAAAAACATATTACATTTATCAAAAAATAATTCAAATTGAAAACTATAGGTCTTTTATCTGATACTCATAATTATATTGACGACGCAGTTTACAAGTTTTTTTCGAATTGCGACGAAATATGGCATGCTGGTGATATTGGGAATATAGAAACTGCCGATAAACTTGCAAAATTCAAACCACTTAAGGGTGTTTTTGGTAATATAGACGACCATAAAGTTCGAATTGTTTATCCAGAACTATTAAGATTTAATTGCGAAGAAGTAGATACTTTAATTACCCACATTGGTGGTTATCCCGAACATTACAATAATAATTTATTGCCAATTTTAAAACATAATCCACCTAAATTATTAATTACCGGGCATTCACATATTTTAAGAATAATGTACGATAAAAAATTCGATTTTCTTTTTATTAACCCTGGTGCAGCTGGAAATTATGGATTTCACAAACAAATTACTATGGTACGTTTTGTTATTAACAAAAGTGAAATAAAAGATGTTGACGTTTACGATAGAGCTAGAGGGTAATTAATAATTATTAATGTTTAATTATTAACTGGTGTCACGCAAAATTAACAATTGACTGTTTATCAAATAAATTTTTATATAAACACTTTTTAACAGCATTATAGCTATCGGATGAATAATAAATGAATACGAAGGATTCAAATGTTTATAGAAAAAATATAGCGACAGAACATACGACCCCTTCGGGGTCGAACTTATGTGATTGGCATAAATGCTATAAATATTAAATCCCTTCGGGATTAATCCCTATGCTTAACATCTGTTAAACAATAGCCACAGATTACACATATTTACGCAATGCATCTGTGATAATTCATTAAATATGTGGCAAAAAAAAATGAAAATCGAAGCAAAGCTTCGAGGAATAAACCTAAAATGGATTAAATCCAAATTAAATTTCAATTTCTTCTCCCCTATCAGGAATTATAATATTTTTAAAACCCTGCGATTCGAGAAATTCTTTATATGTTAATTGTGTTTTATATTCGCCATGCACAAGAAAAAACTTTTTAATTTTGTTTTTGTCTTGACAAGATAAAAAGCTTGCCATTTCTTTATAATCGCCATGTCCACTATAAGACTCTAATTTTCTAACATCGGCTCTTACAGGATATTTTGTACCAAAAATTGAAACTTCTTTATCGCCACGTAAAATTTTAGCTCCTAATGTTAAAGGGGCACAATAACCAACTGCTAGAATAGTATTATTCGGATTTGAAATACTATTTGCAAGGTGATGTTTAATACGTCCAGCTTCCATCATCCCCGATGCTGAAATAATTACACAAGGAATTTTAATATCATTCAACTTTTTCGACTCTTCAACAGATTCGGTATAATGCAAACTGTTAAATCCAAAAGGATCTGAATCGTTTAACATTTCATGTAAAATATCATCATTAAAACATTCAGAATGTAAACGAAAAACTCCTGTAACATTAAACGACAAAGGACTATCAACAAAAATAGGAATTTTAGGTAATCGTCCCTGATTAAAAAACTTATCTAACGAAAAAACTATTTCTTGAGTTCTTCCAACACTAAATGATGGAATTATTAATTTGCCTTTTTTTCTTACACAAGTATCTGTTATAACATCAAGCAAAGCATCTTCCGATTCGTTATGCACTTCGTGTAACCTATCGCCATAAGTAGATTCTGTTAAAATTATATCGGCTTGAGGGAATTTTTCGGGCGATTTTAGAATTCTATTCGATGGTCGGCCAATATCTCCAGTATATGCAATATTTGTTATTTTTCCATCTTCTTTAATTGATAAATTTACCACACCACTACCCAACATGTGACCAGTATTAGTGAATTTTACAGTAATATTTTCATCAATTTTAAATTTTCTATCATATGCTACTCCAATAAATAATTTCATACATTCTTGGGCATCTTTTCTATTGTATATCGGCTCAACTGGAGGTAAATTATGCGATGCTCTTTTTTTATTAAACCACTTAATATCTTGCTCATGAATAAATCCCGAATCGGCAAGCATTAATGCACATAAATCGCGTGTTGCATTAGTGCAAATTACAGAACCTGTAAAACCTTCTTTATAAATATAAGGTATCAATCCTGAATGATCGATATGTGCATGTGTAAGAATGATATGGTCTAGTTTTGAAAAATCGAATCCAAATTCTCGATTCATTTTATCGGTTTCGAGCCCTTTACCTTGAAACATTCCACAATCTAATAAAATAGTTTTACCCATTTTAGTTGTTATAAGATGCTTACTTCCAGTAACTTCTCTTGCTGCTCCAATAAATTTTATTTTCATACTTTATATAAATTAAATTTACAAATCGAATTCATAAAGGTATAGTTTTAATTATTTTATACAAATTATAAGCAATAATTCATTTAATTAAATTATTATTTTAATATTCATTTACTTACAATTTATTTTATAAAAATCAAATAAAAACATAGCAAAAGTCATATTTATAATATTTAATTTATCTAACTTTGTTGCCCTTTTTGATTTGTATAAAATATTGAAAAAAAAATATAATGAGATTTTTAACATTTTTAATTCTATCGCTTTGCATAACATGGCAAGGGTTTACACAAAACGTAAACGTTAAAGGACGAGCAGTTGATAATCAAACAAAAAAAGCCGTTTCTGGAGTTTCAGTTAACATTCAAACAACTGTAAAGAAAACAGATGAAAATGGAAATTTTGAATTTTCAGTTACACCTGGCGATTATGTAGTTACCTTCATTTCTGATGATTGGTCAGCAAACACTGTGAATATTAAAGTTACTGAAAGTGGATTAGATATGGGCGACATTACTTTTAACCCTAAAGTAAATAACTCTAATGAAAGTGGAGTTGCTGAAGTAACTCTTTCCGACTCCGATTTTGATAATGATAAATCAAGTCAAAATGTTTCTGGATTACTTCATTCATCAAGCGATGCATTTGTTTCGGCTGCATCATTTTCATTTAGTGGAGCAAATTTCAGAATAAGAGGTTACGACGGCGAAAATATTTTAATGTACATGAACGGGCTACCATTAAACGATGCTGAAAACGGTCGTGCATCATATTCAGAATGGGGTGGCTTAAATAATGTAACAAAAAACAAGGATAGTCAACATGGATTAACACCTTCAAAATTTGCACTTGGAACAGTTGGTGGTGAAACAAACATTAATGTTTGTGCTGGTCAAATTAGAAAACAAAATAATTTTTCTTATGCACTTGCTAACAAATCGTACAATAATAGAATAATGTACACTTATGCAACCGGTATGCAAGAAAATGGTTGGGCTTTTGTTTTAAGCGGATCTAAACGTTGGGCTGTAAATGGCTATGCCGATGGTACTTGGTACGATGCATATTCATACTTTGCAGCTGCAGAAAAAAAATTAAATGACAATCATAGTTTAGCGTTAACATTTTTGGGATCTCCTTATAAAAGAGCAATGCAAGCTGGTGCAATTCAAGAAGCTTACGATTTAACAGGTACACATTATTATAATCCAAATTGGGGTTATCAAGAAGGTGAAAAAAGAAATGCCAAAGTTCGAAATGCACATCAACCATCAGTATTATTAACTGATAATTTGAAAATTAACGATAACACAAAACTCACAACTTCTGTTGGATATTCTTTTGGCAGATTTGGAACTACCGCTTTAAACTGGTATAATGCTAGCGATCCACGTCCAGATTATTACAGATATTTTCCAAGTTATCAAATTTCCGACACTAACGTACATGCCGAAATACCTGCTATGATTGCTGAAAATTGGAAAACTGACCCTTCCGTTAGTCAAATAAACTGGGATAAACTATATCAAACAAACTATTTAGCAAATTTATCGGGGCAATCGGCAAGATATGTTGTTGAAGAACAAAGAAAAGATAATAAACAAGCAAGCTTTCATACAATTTTAAATCATGAATTAAACGAAAACATATCGTTAAATGGCGGACTAATGGTTATGTCGAGTAATACACATTACTTTAAAGTGATGTCCGATTTACTTGGAGCAAACTATTGGTTAGATGTTGATCAGTTTGCTGAAAGAGATTTCCCAAGCGATACAAATGCTATGCAAAACGATTTAAATAACCCTAATCGACATATTAAGGTTGGTGATAAATTTGGTTACGATTACAACTTACATTATATGCAGGAACAATTATGGGGTTTAAGCCAATTTAAATATAACAAAGTAGAATTTTATGTTGGTTTACAACTTTCAAATTCATCATTCTACCGCGAAGGAAATATGATGAATGGAAGATATCCAACAAACTCATTTGGCAAAAGCGAAAAAGTAAATTCTATAAATTATTTAACAAAGGGTGGACTTACTTATAAATTAAGCGGACATCATTATTTTGTTGCAAACGCAACATATTATACAAAATCGCCACTTCCAGAAAACTCATTTTTATCACCACGTGTAAATAATACAATACTTACAAATTTAGAAAGTGAAATAGTTTATGGAGGCGAATTAAGCTACATTTATAAAGGAGAAATTATTAATGCTCGAATTACAGCATACGAAACTTCTTTCAACAACCAAACAGATGTTAAAAGTTATTATGATGACGGTTTAAATACTTTTGTTCAAATAGCATTACAAGGTATTGATAAAATTCACCAAGGTATTGAATTTGGAGCAGATGTTAAATTAAACAAAGAATTTACCGCTACTTTAGCAGCAAATTTAGGAAATTATCGATTTACTTCACGTCCAACTGAAACGCTTTTGGTTGAAAACGGTTCTGCACCAAATCAAGTAAACACTATTTATCAAAAATATTTTTATGTACCTGGACCACAAAACGCTGCATCAATTGGATTAAAATACAATAATTCAAAATACTGGTTTGTAAGTGCTAATTTTAATTATTTTGATAAAATGTATCTCGATTTTGGCCCAGCTCGTAGAACCGAACTTGCTATGCAACAAATGGGAATTGGATATGGCGATCCATTAATTAACGAAACAACACAGCAAGTTAAATTAGATGGCGGATATACTGTTGATGTTTCTATTGGCAAATCATGGAAAATAAATAATTATTTTATAGGAATTAACTTAAATGTTAATAATGTTCTAAATAATCAAGATTTAGTGACAGGTGGATATGAGCAGTTGCGTTTTGAACCTAAAATTACAACTATAAATAAATTTCCACCTAAATTATATTATGGATATGGTAGAACATTTTTCTTAATGTTATCTTTTAGATTTTAATTAATCTTTTAAAATTAAAAAATTAAATATGAAACATAAATTTACAGTTTCCATTATTATCTTATCCTTAGGATTCACATTTCTAACAGGATGTATTAAAGAAGATTTTGATGTTCCACCTGTTGCTTCACTTTTAGCTGACGAATCTTTTAAAGATTCACTTGGTAGTTTCACACAATATAGTGTAACTGGAGCTCAAGTATGGGCAGCATCGTCATACTCTGGAACTACTTATGCTAATATGAGTGGATATTTTGGAGGTTCTTACAATGCAAATGAAGATTGGTTAATTAGCAAACCTTTAAATTTTGATAATTATACTGGAATATCATTAAGTTTTGAATCAGCAATGAAATATGGTGCAGCTGGCGATGGCTCATTAAAAGTATTCACATCAACAGATTATACTGGCACTGGCGATCCCAATCTTGCTACTTGGACACAAATTACTCCAGTTACAATATCAACAGGAAACTTTACTTGGGTAAGTTCTGGAGAAATAAGTTTATCTGCAATTTCAGGTGCAAATGTTTATGTAGCTTTTAAATATTTATGTACAACATCAGGAGTACCAACATGGGAATTAACTAAAATAAAGGTAAAAGGATTTTTAAAATAACAACGTTCAAAATTATTTAAAAAAATATGAAATTCACAACTAAAATTTTCATCCTACTTTTTTCGATGGGTGTATTGTTATTAAACAGTTGTATAAAGGAAAAATACAGTACTCCAACTCAAAGTAGCCCTACAGTTGATTTTCCTGCAACATTAACTATAGCAAAATTAAAAACAGCCGATTTAGGTGGTTTAATATTAATTGGCGACACATTAATAATAAATAATACCGATACAATTATTAATCCTGTAATACAAGGGATAGTTAATGCCGATGACCAATCAGGAAACATATATAAAACATTATACTTACAAGATAACACTGGAGGAATTCAAATTGCAATTGATAAAACCAGTTTATATACAACTTTTAGAAAAGGACAACGAATTTTTGTAAAACTAAAAGGATTATATTTAGGAAGCTATGGCGGAGTAACACAAATAGGGTATGTTTATGGTTCTTCAATTGGACGATTACCCGAAGTTTTGATAAATAGCCATATTTTTAATGATAGCTTACCTGGCAATCCACCAATTCCAATAGATCGCACTATTCCATCTATTGTTGGAAATGACCCACATACTAATATGCTTGTTCGCTTAAAAAATGTTCACTTTGCAGAAGTTGGAAGTGTTTATGCTGATGTTAATGTTACAACAAATCGCACAATATTAGATTCAGCAGGAAATACAATTACTTTAAGAAACAGCGGATATGCTAATTTTAGAGCAGAATTATTGCCCAAAGGTCAAGGTGATATTGTAGGAATTTTAAGTTCATATAATGGAACTAAACAATTTTACATACGCGATTTAAATGATCTTGAAAATTGGGATACAACTATTACTTTTCCAACAAATATTATCGACGAAAGTTTTGCATCTTCTTCGCTTGGTACTTTTACACAATATAGTGTTACTGGTGACCAAATATGGACAGCAGCTTCTTTTAGTGGCACTACATTAGCAAAAATGAGTGGTTATTCTGGAGGTTATTTTGCAAACGAAGATTGGTTAATTAGCCCTTCGATTAATTTTGATAATTACACACTTGAAACATTTAGTTTCCAATCTGCAATGAATTACGGAACTGCCGGCGACGGATCATTAAAAGTTTATACTTCAACCGATTATTCAGGTTCTGGCGATCCAAACTTAGCAACATGGAATGAATTAACAACTGCTGTTTTTTCATCGGGAGCATGGGTTTTCACATCTTCTGGCGATATAGATTTATCAGGAATTACTGGAACAAATATTCATATTGCATTTAAATATTTATGCGGCACATCAGGAGTGCCTACATGGGAACTAACAGCTATCAAATTGAAAGCTAAACCAAATTAATAGTTTTTTCATGTATTTAAGAAAGGTTCTATAAATTTTATAGAACCTTTTTTTTCGTCATTGCGGGCTTGATCCGCAATCTCCTCATAGTCCGAGTTTACTATACATTAATGAGATGGCGGATTAAATCCGCCATGAAGTGTTACTAAACTTAATTTATTTTTATATTTTTTTCTTTTTTATTATCTTTGAAAAAATAAGAATAAACAATGGCCGAATTTATTGTTTCTGCACGCAAATACCGTCCCGACACATTTAAAACTGTTGTAGGACAAGAATCTATAACTACAACCCTCAAAAATTCTATTTCCACAAAACACTTAGCCCATGCTTATTTATTTTGCGGTCCACGTGGCGTTGGTAAAACTACATGTGCAAGAATTTTTGCAAAAACCATTAACTGTTTCCACCCTACCGAAAACATTGAGCCTTGCGATGAATGCGAATCCTGTAAAGGATTTAACAAATCAAGTTCTTTTAATATTCACGAATTAGATGCTGCTTCGAACAATACCGTTGAGGGAATGAGAAATTTAATTGATCAGGTACGCATTCCGCCTCAACTCGGAAAATACAATGTGTATATTATCGATGAAGTTCACATGCTATCGAACCAAGCATTTAACACCTTTTTAAAAACTCTTGAAGAGCCACCTGCACACGCAATTTTTATTTTAGCTACTACAGAAAAGCAAAAAATTATTCCAACAATACTTTCGCGTTGTCAGATATTCGATTTTAATAGAATTAATATTAGCGACATTGAGGGACATTTGCAATTTGTTGCAAACAGTGAAAATATTACAGCTGAACCTGAAGCATTAAATGTTATTGCACAAAAAGCAGATGGAGCAATGCGTGATGCTCTTTCTATTTTTGACCAAATTGTTAGTTTTTGCGGAACCGAAATAACATATAACAAAGTTATTGATAACCTTAATGTTTTAGATTACGATTACTACTTTAAACTTACCGATTATTTTTTAGCTGGAAACGTTGCTCAATCGCTAATAACTTTTAATGAAATATTATCAAAAGGATTCGAGGCTCAATATTTTATTATTGGTCTTTCAAGTCATTTTCGCGATCTTTTAGTTTGCAAAGATAACGATACATTACAATTACTCGAGGTTGGAAAAGCTATTGCACAAAGATATAAAAGTCAAGCAAACAATGTTTCTACAGACTTTATATATAGAGCATTAGATATTAGTAACCAATGCGATTTAGATTATAGATTAAGCCATAACAAAAGACTGTTAGTTGAATTAACATTAGTAAAAATATGTAATTTATTGAGTACCCCATCTAAAACTCAACAAACTAACAATATACAAATAAATACATCTACCGTAAAAACTGAAGAGAACCAAACTAAACAAAATCCACCTGTTGAAAAAAAAACTGAATCCGTTATTGTTAACACACCAATTGTAAAAAACACACCAACACCAATTAAAACAGAACAACAAAATACCGATATTTACAAAAAACCAGCAACTTATAGCATTTCAAAAGAAACAACAACAAATTCTAACCCCGAACCAACCAACCAAATAAATGAACCTATTGCAAAAATTTTATTAAACAAACCTTTTACAATCGAAAAATTAAAAGAGGTATGGCTTAAGTACGCCGAAACTAAGAAAAATATAACACGTTATCATTTTCTATCATCTAATATTCCTACCATTTTAGATGAAAATGTAATTTCAGTTCCAGCCGTTAACAATTCGCAAGCAGACGAAATAAAAAAGTTTCACGACGAATTATTAGTATTTTTAAAACAAAACTTAGAAAACGATACTATTTCAATAAAAATTGAAATTACTGAACATATAGATTCAAAAAGCTCCAAACCATATACTGATACTGAAAAATATCAATACTTTGCACAAAAAAATCCAGACTTACAAAAAATGAGAGACAGGTTAAACTTAGATTTTAATCATTAATTTTTAACAAACTTTTTTACTTCTATACTTTTATTATTGCTTATTTTAACAAAATATACTCCATTTTCTAAATTACTTACATCAATAAAAGACTTATTTTCAATTTGTTTTTGAAAAACTAATTTACCATTTGCATCAAAAATAGTAACAAAACTGTTTAAAATATTATCATTTGTGTATAATGTTATTTTATCATTTGTTGGATTTGGAAACAACTGAGTGGTTTCAATTAATTCTGTAAAATCATTAACATTAGAACTAGCAAGTGTGTGCCTATTAAAAAAATACCATAATTCTATAATTTCAGTTATATCATTGTTAGGTTGATAAAGCAAAGTATGAGAAGCACCTGTCATTTTGTAAAACCAAACATCTGATTGTTCGTCTCCATTTGAATATTCGAAACGTTCAACTGTAATGTTATCGTTTACAATATTAGGATAACTAAAAATATTTGGCACATTGTTACACCCATTATTTGAAACCCAATAATTAATTAATGAGTCAGGGTCAATTCCGTACGAATTACCAGTATAAAAAACTGTTGAATCGGCTGTGCCATGAAAATGAGCAATAGGAACGTGACGACCTGGATTATATGTGGTAATTCCACTACCAATTGTTCCTGACATTGAACCAAATGCAGCAATTCGTGTATTTGATTGCAATGCCATTCTTTCCGTCATAAAACCACCCATCGAAAACCCACATAAATATATTTTACTTTGATTAATAGAATAAGTACCTATTGCAGTGTCGATTAAAGCATTAATAAAACCAATATCATTTATCCCTGAATTTGGGTAGTAATAACCCATATAACCTGCACCTGAGTTCCATGCTGTTCCAGCATAAGGATCGGCAACTGCTTGAGGAAAAACACAAATAATATTTGCAGTATCAGCAATAAAATTAAAACCAATGGTCGAAAAATTAGTCATATTATCGCCTAACCCATGTAATGCAATAAGCAGTGATGCTGGATTTGAAGAGTTATAATTTGGCGATTGATAAACCCTATAACTTCTGGTTAGCCCACCAAAAACAATAGTTTTATTTGTCCAAATTGCACTAGCATTATTACAAAACATACCAAATAACAAAGCGAAAAAACAAATATTTTTTTTCATATTTATAAGGTTTTATATTATTACTAATTTTTATGTTTCTTATCTCTACATTTACCTTTATAAAAATTGATTTTTAGTGCAGCATAAAAATCGAAACCACGATTTGCACCAACACCAACCGAACCCAATAAATTATCACTACCTATTGTTATTTTCCAAAAACGAAATGCTAAACCAATTCTGTAATATTTAAAATCGGAAACTGAAATAGGCAAACTTATTTCGTAAAGCTTTTTTTCGTAACGTGGTGCAAACGAAAACATTGTTGGTCGCCTTACATAATAATTTGCAAGTTGCAACGACTGAAAAAACAATCCATTAAAATACCAATTCTTTGATACGTGATAATCGAACTGTACTGCAATGGCAGTTGGCAATGCAACAGAAAACTTATCTTGTTTTAACGAAGAATTTGATGAATTATAAGTAGAATCTACATGTGTAGATGCTGTATCGTTGCCTGTTAAATTAATATTGAAATTAGTTGAACTTACATTTTTAGAAAATCTTAAAACACCAATATCAATTATAGAAACACCTATTTTATATTTATAATCGTAATATTTTTGTTGACATAATCGTGTAAAGGGCTTTTGTGCCTCTTTATTTATTTTTTTCTGATACATAAAACCAACATCAAAACCCAAACCTTTACCAAATCCCATTCCACCACCACCAAGCAAACCACTATTTTGAATATTATCGAAAGCTGAGTTATTAAAAGAATTACCAGCACTAGCACTGGCATAATATGCACCACCAGCACCAAACAAAAATTTAACGGTAGCCCCTGCCGACCAAACCGATTTTTCGAATCGTTTAAAAGTATAAGCATAACTCAAACCAGCTTCACCCCAAGCAATTCCTGCAACATCAAACTCATTGTACAAACCGCTTGCGCTCGATATTTTTTTATAAGAGATTCCAGTTCGTGCAGCATTAACAAAAGCAAAATTATGGCTTCCTTTATTAATCATAAATGATGGTCCGTTTAATCTAAAATTACCATATCCATTTTTTACCATGTCGGTTTGATAAAATATGTTAGGTGTTATAACATTAACATCAAGATAAAATTTACTATCGGCCATAAAACTTGGATTAATTGAAGTAGCAGTTACGCCAGCATTTGTACTTCCAACAATACCTATCATTTCTTGAGATATAGATACTAATGAAAAAACAACAAATTGAAAAATCACAAATATTTTTTTCATATTTTTTTATTTATTCACTATGAGGTTCTCAAAGAGAGACAAGGGACTAATAAGGTCATGCTTCGAGAACCTTAGCATGACTATCGAGTGCATTAGTATAACTGCATTATTTACAACCATTTTTTCTTTCTAAATAAAATTAAAGTTATTGCTACCGATAAAATCATCAACATAATTGCAAAAAAGTATCCCCATTCCCAACTAAGTTCAGGCATTTTTTTAAAGTTCATGCCATACAAACTTGCAATTAATGTTGGAGGCATAAATATTACTGTAGCAACTGTAAATATTTTAATAATTTTATTTTGCTCGATGTTAACTAAACCAAGAAAAGTGTTTTGAAGAAAATCGAGTCGTTCAAAACTAAAAACTGTATAATCGAGCAATGAGCCAGTATCTTTAATCATTACCCTTATTTTATTATGCATTATTTGAGGAAAATAATCACTTTTTAATATTGCCGATAAAACTCGTTGTTTATCAATAATATTTTCACGTAATTGCATTGTATCTTCCTGAAATTTAGATATTTTAACAAGAATTTCTTCCGAAAAAGTTTTTTCGTGGGTTACTAAACCCGATATTGAAGAAATATTTTTTAACATAGCTTCAATCATATCAGCATCTAAATCAATTCGTACTTCAAAAATATTTAAAAATAAATGATATGCATCTATTAGCTTATAATTAAAGTCAACTCTGCGGTATATTTCTGTAAATGTGCGGGTTTCAGAATTACGATGTGAAAAAAGTATATCATCTTTTAAAATAAAAGATATTGGTTCTTTTTTAAACTCGCTTTCTGAAGGAATAAGAAAATGAGAGTTTATAACTGTAAGATTATCCGTTTCAAAATATCTCGAACTCACCTCAATTTCTTCAATCTCCTGACGTGTTTGTAATATAATGTTATAATGCGACTCAACTGCTATTCGCTCATCATATGAAGGTTGTAATAAATCTATCCAAACAATATTAATGTTTGGAATATTTTTAAAATCTAAAATTCCTTGATGAAGTTTTAGCTTATCGTTTTCTTTAAAAAAAATATTTACCATAATTTTATTGCATTATTTACGTAAGCAAAAACTAATTTATTTGAGCGGGAAACGGGACTCGGACCCGCGACCCTCAGCTTGGGAAGCTGATGCTCTACCAACTGAGCTACTCCCGCTTTTGGGTTTTCAGAAATATTAATTTTCTGATTGCCTTTTTTATTATGCAAAATTAAAATTAAATATGTTAAATCAAAAAAACATTCAAACTAAAATTATTTTTAATTTTCATAAAAAAACTATTTTTTACACATTGCCTAAAAAAACTAGATGATTCGCTAAACTTGTCCTGAGCTTGCCGAAGGGCTCAACATAACAAATAAAAAATTACAAACAACAATTTTAATTATCAAACCTTCTCTTATTCCACTGAAATTTTTTGAAACAAATTCGAACTATTAGTTTGAATTTCTAAAATATATAATCCTTTACTCAAATTCGAAGTATTAATTATATTAGAATTTTGAGTTAATGAACTTTTACTTAACACAACCTTTCCCGAAACATCAATTAAATTAAAAATTACAGGAGATGTAATTTTCTCTAAAAATTCAACAGTAAAATAATTACTACAAGGATTTGGGAATACCAATATTTTGCAATTTGTTTTAATTTCATTAATATTGGAAATTGCAGAACTTAAACTAAATCTTTTTACAAACTCTTGATAATAAACATTTGCAATTGTGGCATTATGAACAACTAGCGTATTCTCGTCGTTTACCGACTCAGCCGAACTACTCCAATTATGTGAACCTGTTAATACAAATGGATCGGAACTTGTAAAATTCGGGTCAACAATCATTAGTTTGTGATGAAGAATTCCGCCTTCAACATATTCTTTAAAATTATTTCCTAAGGCAAGCGATAATATTGAAACCACAGCTGGCGTACAATTACCTGGACTATTTACAATTGCTTTTGTTATAACACTTGAATTAGCTTTAGTGCTTATTGCATCGGCAATATTTGTTTTAGTAATTAAATTAGTTTCCACAATTAATTCATTATCAGCTGTTTCTATCTTATCAATAATTCTTTCAGTAACACTATCGGTTGGACTAAAATAAAGCTCCACTCTATTTCCGCCAATTATAAATTCGTGTGGTGTGTTATTTGTTTTATAACTTCCAAATTTTGCATTTGTAACATTAGGTAATAATCCAGAACTTCCATACATTTCATCAAATTCAATTTTATATGCTTTTGCTAAACTTTGATCGTGAATTATTATAACATTATTCGCATCCATGTTATTTATTTGCTGATCGGTCCAATTTGTTGAGCCTGTCCAAACTATTGCATCTTCAGGGTTAGCTGACTCTGCATCAATTACAACAAATTTATTATGCATTATACCACCCGAATTTCCATTTGTAATTTGACCAATGTTAGCATCTAATCCAGTAAGTCCAGAATTTGAAGCTGCACCATCATGCACAATTCGTACTAATACTCCACGATTTTTTGCATTGTTAATTGCACTAGTTATATCGGCAAGATTAGTTGTACCAAAACTGTAAATTGCAATATCTAAAGTGTAAAGAGCACGATTAATATAATTTATAAGCGTATCGTCAATTAAACCATTAAGTATAACTGCATTTGTTCCAGTTGAAACAGTATTATCTACACTTCTTGTAAAATACACTTTTATATTTCCCGATGAATTTGATTGTGTAATAAAAGTATTTATTGCCGATTTTGCAGTGTCTAAATTATGAACCGAAAAGGCTCTAACATAAAATATTTCAGAAGCAGTTGCTCCATTTAATAAAACTGTGTGATTTGTTATATTAGGTGTTCCATTTAAAATTCCAAGTTCTAAATTTGGTGTATTTCCATATTGAATTTGAGATGAACCTGTAATATTAGTAGTCCAACTTAAATCAAACCCTGTTGTGCTTATATTATTAATTAAAATTGGCGAAGTAATATATATCGAGGAATCAGGTATAATATCATTAATGTTTCTTAATAATAATTGATAGCCTCCAGAACCTGTATAAGTATATTGCGAAACTATTCCAGTAATTTTCACAACTCCTGCAGGTATTGGTTGACCAACTAATGGGCACGTTGTTACAGTTCTTAATTGTCCAGTTTCGCCATTCGAAATAAAATTGTAATTTGTGTTAGCAGCAAAATTTCCAGTTCCCTGAATTACACAATGATTTATTTGAACAATTTCGCTTTCGGTATTTTCGCTTATTCCTGATGGTAAAATAATTTGCGTTTGTGGTAATGGTTGTGAGCTGGAAACTAACGTTGCGTTAGTAATCGGATCAATTTCTAATAACGAATTATAACTTTTTAAAACACCTGTTACGGTTATTTTATCACCAACAATAGCAGAAGTCAATACGGTATTTGCCGAAGCATTATAAACAGCAATACCAGCTGTACTATCCTGCAAATACCTTACATTTCCGAGTTCTGAGCCATTTAAAACAATACCAGTAACTGTAACAGAAGTTC
>JAVHRJ010000308.1:0-16486 GCA_036171595.1 Bacteroidales bacterium | reverse complement strand
CGATTACTTATCACTTTTTTAACTAATCAAAATAATTCTTAAATCTGTTAAAAAAAGTTTTATCTTTTTTAGCAGCTTCAGGGCTAAAGTTAGTCGATTCGTTAAGTTTTTCTAAAAGTTTTCTATCATCTTTTGAAACTGAAGAAGGAATAAATATTAAAATACGAACAATTAAATCGCCACGTCCATAACCATTTATACTTGGCAAACCTTTTCCGCGTAGTTTTAACAATTTGCCCGAAGGTGTACCTGGTTCAATTTTAACTTTAACTCTACCGTCAAGTGTTGGAACTTCAACAGGAATTCCTAAAATTGCATCGGGAATAGAAATTAGCAAATCGTAAATTAAATTATTTTCGTCGCGTACAAAATCGGGATGTTTTTCCTCTTCAATTAACACAATTAAATCGCCATTAACACCACCTCTTCGTGCAGCATTTCCTCGTCCACTAACAGATAATTGCATTTCATCGGCAACTCCAGCAGGTATATTTAATGTTATAATATCTTCTTCATTAACAACCCCTTCGCCCGAACATTTTGTGCATTTATTTACAATAATTTTACCCTCGCCTTCACATGCTGAACAAGGTGCCGAAGTTTGCATATTGCCAAGTATAGTTCGTTGCACTCTGGTTACATAACCGGTTCCCCTACATGATGAACATGTATGAAATGAAGAACTATCTTTTGCACCAGATCCATTACATGCTTTACAAACATTTAATTTGCGAACTTTAATTTTTTTCTCAACACCTTCTGATATTTCTTGCAAATTAAGTTTTACTTTAACGCGTAAATTTGTCCCTTTTCTAACATTTCGACTACCACCACCACGAGAGCCAAAACCGCCACCAAATCCACCAAATCCTAAATCAGAAAAAACATCTCCAAAACGACTAAAGATATCGTCCATATCAAAACCACCACTAAAGCCACCACCACCTTGGGGTCCATTAACACCGGCATGTCCATATTGATCGTATCTTTGGCGTTTTTCATCGCTGCTTAAAACATCATAAGCCTCGGCAGCTTCTTTAAATTTGTCTTCTGATTTTTTATCACCAGGGTTTCTATCGGGATGATATTGAAGTGCTTTTTTACGATATGCTTTTTTTATTTCATCTTTTGAAGCATTTTTCTGAACTTCAAGTATTTCGTAATAATCTCTTTTAGTCATTAATTTTTTATTTTACTTATTACTCACCAACTACAACTTTTGCAAATCGTATAACTTTATCGTTTAACGTATATCCTTTTTGAACTACATCTATAACCTTTCCCTTTAAATCTTCTGTTTGTGCGGGGAAACGTGTTATTGCCTCGTGCAAATCAGTGTTAAACAACTGATTAACAGCATTAATTTCTTTAATACCTTGTTGATTTAAAAACTCATTAAATTTCGAATATATTAAATTTATTCCGGTTTTAACAGCTTCTATATCTGTCGATTCATTAATAGATTTATTTGCTCTATCAAAATCATCTACAATTTGTAATAAAGCTAAAAGTGTTGATTCGCTACCATATTTAAGCAAATCAGATTTTTCTTTTAAAGTACGTTTTTTATAATTATCGAATTCAGCAGCATTACGCAACAGTTTATCATTTAACTCAGTAATCGAATTTTTAAGTTTTATTATTTCTTCTGAATTATCGCTTTGAGTTTTTTTAGAAAAAATATTTTTTTTCTTAGATTTCTTATGTTCATCTTTATTTTCATCAATCAAATTGTTTTTTTCTACATTTTCGCCATCAACTTGTTGCTGTTCAATATTATCATTTACTAAAACTTGCTCTTCAATTTTTTCAGAATTCATCTTACTGTTTTGTTCATTTACTTCTTCCATACTTATTTTTTTCTTGCCTTTTACAAAATTTTTGCCAATTAAATTAAACGACAAATTGTCATATTTTAAAGAATATTATTAATATTTATACTAACATTTTCCAAATACTATCCTTTAGTTTATCAACACCTTTGCCAGTAATTGACGAAAAAAACATACAAGGGATTTTAACCTTGATTTCTTTTTTTAATTCTTTTAATAACTCATCATCAAGCAAATCGGATTTAGAAATTCCCAAAATTCTCTTTTTATTTAACAATTCAGGGTTATATTTTTCTAATTCATTTAATAGAATATTATACTCTTCCATTACATTATTACTATCAGAAGGAATTAAAAAAAGCAAAATTGAGTTTCGTTCAATATGCCTTAAGAATCTAATGCCCAACCCTTTACCTTCCGATGCTCCTTCAATTATTCCTGGAATATCGGCCATAACAAAAGTCTGATAATCTTTATATTTTACAATTCCAATATTAGGAACTAAGGTAGTAAAAGGATAATCGGCTATTTCTGGCTTGGCAGCCGAAACAACTGACAATAAAGTACTTTTTCCAGCGTTTGGAAACCCGACTAACCCAACATCTGCCAATATCCTTAACTCCAACACATTCCAACCTTCACTTCCCTCTTCGCCAGGTTGAGCATATCGTGGAGTTTGATGAGTAGACGATTTAAAATGAGTATTTCCTAATCCTCCTCTCCCACCTTTTCGTAAAATTACTCTTTCGCCGTGTTTTGTTATTTCGGCAATTACTTCGTTAGTTTCTTCATCTCTAGCAATTGTTCCAAGCGGAACTTTTAAAATAATATCATCGCCACAAGCGCCAGTTGACATACTTTTGCTACCTGATTCACCATTTTTTGCAAATGCATGACGATTATAACGTAAATGAAGCAATGTCCATATATTACTATCACCTTCTAAAATTATATGTCCACCACGTCCACCATCACCTCCATCGGGACCACCCTTCATTGTTCTTTTATCTCTGTAAAAATGACGAGAACCTGCACCACCATTACCCGAACGTGTGAATATTTTTACATAATCTATAAAATTACTTTCTGGCATTTTACTATTTTTTATAAAGTTCACAAACAAATTGCGAAACTTCGTTTTTGTCATGTTAAAGCTCTCGAAACATAACTTTTATTGCAATGTCACTCTTCGAGAACCTCAGAGTGACTTTCTTTTGAAAAAAATATTATTTAACAAATTTATGCATTACATGTTCAATGTCAGAATATACTTCCTCTTCGGTTTGCATACCATTAATCGGGAACGATTTTCCTTGTTTTTTATAAAATTTAGATACAGGTTTAGTTTGTGAACGATATACATTTATTCTATTATGAATAATGTTAATATCAACATCATCTTTCCTACCCGATTTTTCGCCACGAATTACTAATCTTTTTATTAGTACTTCTTCATCAACATCTAGCATTATTAATAAATTAACTTTTGTAGAGTGTTTTGTAAGCATTACATCTAAAGCTTCGGCTTGTGCAATTGTACGAGGGAAGCCGTCAAAAATAAAACCTTTTGCATCTTTATTTCTTTCAATTATTCCGCTAATCATGCCTATTACAACTTCATCGGGCACCAATTCCCCTTTATCCATTATTTTTTTAGCTTCGTTACCAAGTTGCGATTGAGCTGCGATTTCTGATCTTAAAATATCACCAGTTGAAAGATGAACTAGACTAAATTGCTTAATTAAATGCTCAGATTGTGTGCCTTTTCCAGAACCTGGAGGACCAAATAAAACAATATTCAACATAATATTAAGGATTTATAATTAATAATTTTTTTCATTTCGATTATTTAAAAATTGTTAAGTAAAAAAATATAGTGAAATTTTTTATTTATGATTTTACAAGTGTATAAATTTCTGGGTAATTTCTACCAAAACCATCATAATCGAGCCCGTAACCTACTATAAAATCATTTGGAATTTCAAACCCAACATAATCTATTTTATACGATTTTTTGAAAGCTAATGGTTTAAATAAAAAAGTTGCAATTTTAATAGATTCAGGCTCATAACCTTTTAACTGACAAATAATATTTTCTAAAGTTTCTCCTGAATCAATAATATCTTCTAAAACAACAACGGTTTTACCTTTTAAATTTTCATTAATTCCGATTAAACTTTTTATTACTCCAGTTGATGAAGTTCCTTGATAAGAAGCAACTTTTAAAAAAGTAATACAACAATTAAAAGTAATTTTTTTAAATAAATCAGAAGCAAACATAAACGAACCATTAAGTATTCCAATAAAAACAACCTCTTTATTGCAAATATCGGAATTTAATTTTTCTGCCATTTTAGTTACAGCTTCTTCAATTAACTTACTGTTTATTGATACTTCGAACTCTTTATCGAGTATTTTAATTCTATCCATTTAATTATATTTAAAGTTGGAAAGTTAGTAATATTAATAAAATCTAAAAAATCATTTTGATTTAATATATTAATTAAACTAAATAAAGTATTTTTACGCTTATTAAAATTTTCAATTATGAAAGCAATTGTAAGTATAATAATGGGAAGCACATCCGATTGGACAGTTATGGAGCAAGCTGCAAAATTATTAAACGAGTTTGAAATTCCTTTTGAAGTAAATGCTCTTTCTGCACACAGAACACCAAAATTAATTGAAGAATTTGCATCAAAAGCTCAAAACAAAGGAATAAGAGTAATAATTGCAGGTGCTGGTGGTGCCGCACATTTGCCAGGTGTTATTGCCGCATATACTACATTACCTGTTATTGGAGTTCCTTGCAGAAGCTCTATTTCTATTGATGGTTGGGATAGTATTTTATCTATTTTACAAATGCCCCCAGGAATTCCAGTTGCTACAGTTGGACTTGATGGTGCTTTAAATGCTGCAATATTAGCTGTTCAAATATTGTCTATTTGTGATAATGATATAATGAACAAATTAACAAATTACAAAAACAAATTAGCCGATAAAATTACTAAAGCAAATAATGAGTTTAAACAAATAAAATTTGATTATAAAGTTGACTAAAATGATAAAAATATTTTTATTATCATTCATTTTACTGCAATTTGTTTTTTTATACTCAATGGCAGGAAACGAACATTTCCCAATTGGTGCACGGCAAGCAGGAATGGGCTCATCAGGAGTAGCGTTTCCAGATTTATGGTCAGTTACTCACAATCAGGCTGGATTAGCTTTATTAGCAAAACCAACATTTGGTTTATTTTACGAAAATAAATTTTCAATAAAAGAACTTGGGTTAAAAGCTGGTGCTTTTGCATATCCAACATCATCGGGTGTTTTTGCTATTGATTTAATGCAATTTGGCTACTCAAAATATAATGAAAGTAGAGTTGGATTAGCTTTTGCAAAATCTCTTGGCAAATATTTTTCTATGGGAATTAAGCTTAATTATATAAACACATTCTTTGCCGAAGAATACGGAAATAAAGGTACAGCTATTGCCGAAATTGGATTTCTTGCTCAACCTGCAAAACATTTATATATTGGAGGACATGTTTATAATATAAGCCGCTCAAAAATTGCTAATTACAACGATGAAAGAGTCCCAACAATTATAACTTTTGGAATGAGTTATGAATTTTCGGAAAAAGTGCTTTGTACTATTGAAGCTGAAAAGGATATTGAGTACAAACCTATTTATAAAGTTGGAATGGAATATAAATTTATTGAAAATTTATTTATTAGAGCTGGCGTTACAACTAACCCTAATCAAATGAGTTTAGGAATTGGTTATGTTTTTAAAAGATTAAAAGCAGATATCTCGTTCTCATCACATCAAGTTTTGGGAATTTCTCCACATTTCGGAATTAGTTATGATTTTGAAAAAAAAACTTCAAAAAGTTTAACTAATTAAAATGAGATATTTATATTTATTTATATTCTTTTCACTGATTGTTATTCATGCTTTTTCGCAAAAAGAGCAAGCAGGCTCTAACGAAGCAATTATCGAAAAATTTATTGAAGATATTGCATCAAATACTGATAGAGAATTAGATTATACATCGTTATACGAAGACTTAACATTCTACTTAAACGAGCCTTTAAATATTAACAAAGCCACAAAACCCGATTTAGAAAAATTACAATTATTAAGCGATTTTCAAATAAACGCTATTTTACAATACCAGAAAGATTATGGTCAGTTTTTAAGCATTTATGAATTGTTAAATGTTTCTGGATTTAACGAAGAATATTTAAAAATGATTCTTCCATTTATTACAGTAAAAAAAATTGATCCAATTTTAGGATTCTCACCTAAAAAAGCTTTAAAATACGGTAGCAACAAAATTTTTATGCGTACACAAAAAGTAATTGAACCTCAATTGGGGTATTCACCAATTACTGATTCTGCATTGGCTGCAAGTCCAAACTCGAGATATTTAGGAAGTCCTTATAAAATGTTTTTTAGATATTCTTTTACTTACAAAACAAAGGTTTCGTGGGGAATTACAGCCGACAAAGACCCAGGCGAAGAATTTTTTAAAGGCAGTCAAAAAAGAGGTTTCGATTTTTATTCGGCACATTTACTTTTAAAAGATATAGGACCAATAAAAACCATAGTTTTAGGAGATTTTTTAGCTCAATTTGGACAAGGTTTAGTTTTATGCTCTGGTATTAGCTATGGAAAATCATCGATGGTAACAGCTACCAGAAAAAAAGCTCAAGGGCTAAAGAAATATTCTAGTGCCGATGAAAATTTATTTTTTAGAGGTGCTGGAGCAACTTTCAGAATAAGTAAAGTTGATTTTACTGCATTTGCTTCAAAGAAAAAAATTGATGCAAATATTACTGCTGTTGATTCAATAACAGGCGAAGCCGAAGATATAAGTTCCTTACAAACAAGTGGTGAACATGCATATCCTTCGGAGTTTACAGATAGAAAATCATTATCAGAAACTGTATTAGGTGGAAATGTCTCATTAAATTTAGAAAAAATAAGAATTGGACTAACAGGTATTAAATATTCTTATGGTGCTAATATTTTAAAATCACCAACCGTATACAACCAATATGATTTTAGCGGAAAATCAAATTCAAATATTGGTGCCGACTATCAATTTATGATTAAAGATATAACTGTTTTTGGTGAAGGTGCAATGAGCGAGAATAGTGGAAAAGCTTTTATGAGCGGAATGTTATTTAACTTATCATCGCAAATAAACATGGCACTTACATATAGAAATTACGAACGAAATTATCAAGCAAATTATAGCAGTGCATTTGGCGAGAACTCAACAAACTGCAACGAAAAAGGTTTTTACATTGGAACAACTATTTATCCTTATGCAAAATGGAGAATTTCTGGTTATTACGATTTATTTACTTTTCCATGGCTAAAATCGGGAGTTTATGCACCATCAAAAGGAAGCGATTATTTAGTTGAAATTGGTTATTCACCAAACAGACAAATTAATACTTACATTAGATATCGCCAAAAAATTAAACAAGAAAATATGCCTTCAACAATTCCAACTGTTATTGATGGCATTGAAAATACAAATACGACAAAAATTAGATTTCATATTTCATATAAAGTATCAAGAACAATATCACTACAAAACCGACTCGATTGGATAACTTACCAAAAATATCCAAGTAATGAAAAGGGATTTGTAATTTATCAAGATTTATCATACAAACCCATAAAACTACCTTTAACTTTTTCTGCACGTTATTGTATATTTGATACTGATGGCTACGATTCACGATTATATGAATATGAAAACGATGTCCTATACGCATTTTCTATTCCTGCATTATACGATAAAGGAACAAGATTTTACTTTAACATAAAATACTCTTTAAATAATAAAATTGATTTATGGTTTAGATATGGACAAACTTATTATTCTAACTTAAACACAATAAGTTCTGGATTAACTCAAATTGATGGTAAAACAAAATCAGAAGTGAAAGTTCAAATAAGAATTTTACTTTAAAATCTACCTGTTAAAATTGTAGTGTTTGTAGCAGGATTAATACAAAGCACAGGAACTTTTACCCCAAATTTTGTTGCTTTTAAAATAAATTTTTTAAATTGATACGACATAATAAATATTGTATCGGCATTAATTTCAGTAGCAAATTCGTATATAGCATCATTAAATTTGATGTCGCGTTTAGAAGTTCTAATTCCAAAAACAATGTTTTTCTCATCTAATATCTGACGAATAAAGTACATGTTTTTTTTCATTTTTTCATTTTTGAAATTACTTTCAATAAATGGCTTAATGATATTAATATTACTATCAAAATATTTTGAAAGTAGCACTACCCAATTTAATTGAACTCTACTTTTTTCGTCAAAATCGAAAGGTACAACTATATCAACAATTTTTTCGTTTTTAGGTGGAGCTTGAATCAAATAAAAAGGAATATTAGAACCTATAATAACCTTAATGGCTCTTTTTGCACTATGTAATCCCATAACTATTAAAAGAGCATTAATTTCTATTGCAGTAGTTTTAATTGCTTTAAAAATATCACCTCTTTTAACAATAGGATATGACTCAATTCCATATTTTTCTTGCATTTTTTTACCAAACTCAACTAACTTTGCCATGGCCTCAGGTTGCTCTCTATCTTTATTAATAATATGCAAAATAGAGATATCCCTTTTTATATACTTTGCCATTTGCAACGCATGTTGAAAAGCAAACTCAGCATTTTCGGTAAAATCTACCGGTACAAGTATTGATTTATCAGTTAGTTCCATTTTTATTGGGTTATTTTATAATATGGTAAACTAAAATTATTTATTTTCAAATTTTACTTATAGACGTATTTTTTTAAAATATGTTGTTTTAAAATAAAATTTATTTTTCTTCTTTTTTCTTTTTACGCATCATAAAAAAATCGTAAGCAACTGGTGTTGCATTAAATACAGATGAATACGTTCCAATTATTATACCTACTAATAATGCGAAAATAAATCCTCTTAAAACTTCACCACCAAAAATAAATATTGCTAACAATACTACAATTGTAGTTAATGATGTATTTAATGTTCTTCCTAATGTACTATTAATAGCTGAATTAATACTATCTTTCATTTCCCATCTAGGATGTATTGTTCTATATTCACGAATTCTATCAAAAATAATAACAGTATCGTTAATAGAATATCCAATTACAGTTAATATTGCCGCAATAAATGCCTGATCAATATCTAAACTAAAAGGTAAAAATCCCCATAACAAAGAATAAAATGATAATACAACCAAGCTATCGTGAAATAAACTTACAACTCCACCCATTCCCCATTGCCAGCTACGGAAACGTATTCCTACATAAATAAATATTGCAATTAAAGAAATTATTACAGCTATTACAGCAGCAATTTTTATATCATCGGCAATTGTTGGTCCAACTTTTTGCGAACTCATTATTCCATTAGTTTTATCGGACATACTAAACTGATAAGGAGTAATGCTATTTTTATAAAAACCTTTCAATCCATCATAAAGTTTTGTTTCAATTATACTATCTGTTTGTAAATTATTTTCTTTAATTAAATACTTAGTTGTAATTCTAATTTGGTTTTCTGCACCAAAAGTTTTTACTTCAGGTGCTTCGCCAAATTGTTTTTGTAAAGATGCTCTAACTTCGTTTACTTTAACATTTTGGTCAACTCTTACAACGTAAGTCCTACCTCCAGTAAAATCGACACTCCAACTAAAACCTCTTGTTGCCATTGAAATTATACCTGCACCAATTAAAATTAGTGAGAAAACATAAGCCTTTTTTCTTATTCCAATAAAATTAATATGAGTATTTGTTAAGAAATTACGGGTATATTTATTGTCAAACGAAATATTCCAGTTTTTAGTAAAAGCCCATTCAAAAATTATACGTGATATAAAAATAGCTGAAAATAAAGATGTTAAAATACCAATTATTAATGTTGTTGCAAACCCTTGAACTGGACCAGAACCAAAAATATACAAAACAATACCAGTTAATATTGTTGTTACGTTACCATCTATAATTGCGGAATACGCATTACTATAACCATCATGTACAGCAAGTTTAATACCTTTACCCGCTTTTAATTCTTCTCGAATTCGTTCATATATAATAACGTTAGCATCAACGGCCATACCCATTGTTAAAACAATACCAGCAATACCAGGAAGTGTTAGCACAGCACCAAGTGAGGCAAGCACTCCTATTAAAAAGAAAATATTTGCTATTAATGCAACATTTGCAACTAAACCTGCTTTGTTGTAATATAGTTGCATATAAATAAGTACAAGTATAAATGCAATTATAAATGAAATTAAACTTGATTGTATTGACTCTTGTCCTAACGATGGACCAACAATAGCTTCTTCAATAATTTGAGCAGGTGCAGGAAGTTTACCAGATTTTAAAACATTAGCTAAATCTTGTGCTTCTTCGGGAGTAAAATCGCCTGAAATTGAAGAATTTCCTCCTTTAATTTCTTGATTTACAACTGGGAAAGAATAAACACAATTATCTAAAACAATTGCAATTTGTTTTCCAACATTATCAGCAGTTAATCTAGCCCAAGTTCTTGCACCTTCAGGATTCATAGACATTGAAACCTCTGCTTGATTATTTGTACTACTATATTCTCTTCTAGCACTTGTAACAGAACCTCCATCTAAAGGAGCACGACCATCGCGACTAGTTGCTTTAATAGCAATTAATTGATATACATTAGAATTTTTAATTGGTTTATATGTCCATAAAAACCTTAAACTTGGAGGAAAAATATTCTTAACTTGTTTTAGTGCTAAATAACTATTTACAATTGCGGTATCTTTATATTGAGTTAAACCTACTGCAGCGCCTTTTGCAAGTTTTCTTTCATTATCTACATTTGGATATAATATTGCAAATAATGGATTTTCTTTTTGAAATTGTTGAGCTGATAAAGTTGTATCTTTCTTTGAAGAATCTTTCTTCATTTCATTTAATAATGAAGTTGAAGAATCTTTTTCAGCAGTAATTGTTGTATCTTCTTTTTTAGTTGTATCAGCAGTTAATTCGGCTAATAATGATGGTTGATTTGTTGTGTCTTTTACTTCTTTTTTACCTACAGATTGAATTTCTGCAATTATACCATTAGCTTTTTCTAATAAAGGATACACTTCAGAGTTTTCATAAGTTTCCCAAAACTCTAAATTAGCTGTTCCTTGTAAAAGCTTACGAACACGGTCAGGATCTTTTACTCCTGGAAGCTCTATTAAAATTCTACCAGTAGTTTCTAATTTTTGTATATTTGGTTGAGCTACACCAAATCTATCAATACGATTTCGTAAAATATTAAACGAATTATCAATTGCACCTTCGGCTTCTTTTCTTATTATTTTTAATACGTCAACATTTGTTGTATTAAAATTAACATTAAGCTCTTTTGAAATAAAAAATGCTGCAAGTTTTGCATTTGGATCAGTTTGTTCAAAGGCTTTACCAAATAATGTAATAAAATCTTCTTGACTATTTTCTTGCAACTTCTTTGCTAATTTCAAAGCTTTATTAAAAGTAGTATCGGTTGTGTAATTTGCTAACGAACGAATAACATCAACCACCGAAACTTCTAAAGTTACATTCATACCCCCCTTTAAGTCAAGTCCTAAATTTAATTCCTGACTTTGACAATCGCGATATGTATATTTTTTTAACCAAAGAAAATTATAAACAGGTTCTGTTGCAATAGAATCGAGATATTTACTCTCTTTTACTAAATCGCCATTTCCAAAATTACGTGCATTTTTTTCAACATTTTTTGTAATAAATGTGAAAGATAACTGATAAATACATGCTAAAGCAAGTGCTATCGCAAAAAACTTAATCGCTCCCTTATTCTGCATTTGTTATAAATTTTTATAAAACTTTATTTTAAAAATAAAACGCAAACTTACAAGTTTTTTACAAATCCACCAAATAGAAATTTTATAATTTATATCAGCAATAAAATAATACGTATAACACTTAATTATAATATATTAAACCTATAATAATATATTTAAATTATCAGTATTTAATAATTCGATAGGCTCAATACTTCTTTTAAACAATCGAATAGTTTTATTACCAATCAATTGAATAGAATTATTTTCAATTTTTAATATACAACCTTCGCGTAAACCAACTACATAATCATCTGGATTAACTTCAATATATTCTAATATTCTTTGTTCGCGGGTTTCGCCGGCATGACCTTGTGGGTTAGCATCTAAATAATGTGGGTTGATTTGAAATTTAACTAAATTAAATGCTTTAAAAGATTTTGGTTCAACTACTGGCATATCGTTAGTAGTTTTAATTGTTGGGCACGCAACATTTGAGCCTGCACTCCAACCAATATATGGGACCCCACTAAAAACTTTTTTTCGAATTACATCTATTAAATTATATTCATGTATTTTTGAAATTAATTGAAATGAATTTCCTCCACCTACAACAATAACATCAGCATCTTCAATTGCTTTAATTTTATTATTGTAATTATGGATGCTTACTATTTCATGTCCAATTTGATTAAACTTTTTTTTAACTTTTTCTTCATATTCTTTATACGAAAAAGTTACTGCTGCAAAAGGTAAAAAAATACAATTTAAACTTTTGTTTCCTAAAAAATTTTTAATGTGTGGCATCGGATAGCCCAAATATTCTTCGCCCGAATTTGTTGAATTACTAATTAATAACAGTTTCATATTTTTATTTATTTGATTATAAATGAATTAATTTAATATTTAAAAAAATATTTGCTCAAATTTAAACCTAATTATATAATTTACGTCAAAGCAACGAAACTAAAAAAAATAAATATCATGAAAAAATCAAAAAAATTAATTTCGTTGTTAATGGTTGCTTTTCTATTTGTAGGTAGTCAATTAGTAAATGCCCAACCTAAAAATGCTACTCCAGAAAAAGACAATTGCACAAAATGCATTAATGGAATTGCTGATTTAACTGATGTTCAAAAACAAAAAATTGAAGCTTTAAACTTAGCACACACCAAATCAATGACTGGTTTTAAAAATCAGATGAATGAAAAAAATGCACATTTAAAAACATTACAATCGGCCGACAAAGCTGATATGACAGCAATAAATAAAACTATTGATGAAATATCTTTAATAAAAGCTGATATGATGAAAGCTTGTGCTTCTAATAAACAAAGTATTAGAAGTTTATTAACAGATAATCAAAAAATCACTTTTGATGCAAATGCAAATAAAGGAGGATGCTCACATGAAGGAATGGGTGCTGGCAATAAAGGCAACTGCTCAAAAAGTTGTGGACATGGTGGTGGAAAAGCATGCTGTGGAGAAAAAAAATAATTTTCTTACAAATTTTAGTAAAAAACGCTCCGTAAATACGGAGCGTTTTTTATTTATATAATATTTGTATTTTTACATTTTACATTTCAAATGAATTTCACAAATAAAATATTAATTTTTATAACTATAATATTTATAAGCTTTTCAAACAGCTCATATTCTCAAAAAATAACTATTAAAGACCGCATTAAAGCTGAGCATATTTACAATTTCGGATTATATATTAACTGGAAAAATAAATCACAAATAAAAGAATTAAATAAATTTAAAATAGGAGTTTATGGTACAGATACAACTATGTACAATTTGTTAAAAAAAATTTGTAGTTATCGATTAATAAAATGGAAAAAAATTGAAATTGTACAATTTAATAATCTTAACGAAATAACTTATGTTCCAATACTTTATATTAGTAATTCTAACAACAATGAAGTTCCAAAAATTGATTCCGTAATTAGTAAATGGGCAACATTATTAGTTACAGATAGTTGCAATACATTTAATGGAACAATGATTAATTTTTTTCCACGCAACTCACTAAAAAAAGTTGAAATAAATAAAGAAAATATAAACGCAAGAGGAATGAAAGTTGGTGCAATGCTTTATGTTATTGCAAAAAACTATGAAGCCGATTGGGAAAAAATGTATCAAAAAAGTGAAGCAGAATTAGCCACAGAAAAAGAAACTGTTGAACAACAAAATTTAGTTTTAAAAGAACAAGAAAATAAAATTAAAATAAAAGAAGAACGCATTTTAAAACTGAGTTATAGTATTTCTGAAAAAGAAAAAGAAATTAATTTAAAACAAGAAAATTTAAATTTTTTACAAAATGATATTCTCCAAAAAAACAAAGCATTAAAATTAACATCAGCAATACTTAAAACACAACAGTTAAAATTATTAATTCAACAAAAAGACATAAAAGAAACTCAAATATTACTAAAAAAACAAATTGCAGAATACGAAACTCAAAAATCAAAAATAGATAATCAAAAATCAGAAATTACTTCGCAACAAAAACTTATTGATAATCAGAAATCGAAATTAAGTAAAAGTATTGCCGATTTAAAAAAGCAACAACTCGTTTTATATTTTGTATTAATTGTACTTGTTTTATTTGGTTTAATGAGCGTATTAATTTTTAGAAGTTATAAAATAAAAAAACGTGCTAACAATTTGCTAAAAATTAAAAACATTGAAATTTCAAAACAAAATTCAGAAATTACTCAACAAAAAGAAGAAATTGAAACTCAACGCGATGAAATTGAAGCTCAACGCGATTCATTGACCAATCAACGAGATAAAATATTAGTTCAAAATAAAGATATTACTGATAGTATAACTTATGCAAGTAAAATTCAACAAGCACTATTACCACTTGAATTTTTAACCAGTCAACTATTTTATGATCACTTTATTTTTTATCACCCTCGCGATATTGTTAGCGGAGATTTTTATTGGACAAGAAAAAAGGGTGATGTAATTTATCTTGCAGTTGCAGATTGCACCGGACATGGTGTTCCTGGTGCATTTATGAGTATGCTTGGTGTAGCTTTTTTAAATGAAATAATTGACAGATACAATTCATTATCAACGGGTTCATTACTTGATAATTTACGCGAAAAAATTATTTATTCGCTACATCAAGGCGAAAATGAAGAAAGCTCAAAAGATGGAATGGACATTTCTGTAATTGCATATAATCAAAAAACAAAAACAGCAGAAATTTCTGGAGCAAATAACCCTATATATATAGTTAAAAAGTTAGAAAGTGAAAAGTTTATAAAGTCAGAAAGTGAAAACGACACTGACTTTCAACTTTCAAACTTTAAAAACTTTGAACTTTTTGAACTAAAGGGCGACAAAATGCCTATTGGCATTCACTATGGAGAAGAAAAACCATTTACAACTAATAAAATAACAATAGAAAAAGGAGATTTAATATATATGTTTTCAGATGGATTTGCCGACCAATTTGGAGGTGAAAACGGAAAAAAATTCAAATATAAAGCTCTTAAAAATTTATGTTTACAAATTTGTTCTTTAGACTGTAAAGAACAAAAAGAAATTGTAACAAAAACATTTTTCGATTGGAAAAAAAACTTAAAACAAGTTGATGATATATTAATGTTAGGAGTAAGATTTGAATAAAAATGTATAAAATTTACTTTATAGCTATATTTTGTTTTTTAAGCATAAATTTAATTTCGCAAAAACAAAATCAATTAACGTTAATAAAAAAAATTAACAACGAACAAAATGCAATAAAAAAAATCAATCTTATGATTGATTTAACATATAATTACATTGATAGCGACACAACAAATTTTATAAAATTAATTAAAGAAATTGAATATCATTCTATTTCAAATAACTATGTTAAAGGATTAGGCGAATATAATTATAGGCTTGGCGATTATTATTACAAAAGAGGTAAATATAGAATTTCTATAACATATTACAAAAAATCGATACCCTACTTTTATAAAATCTCTAATAAAAAAAGAGTTGCCGACGCATATACCTGTATTGGAGTTAATTATAGCGAATTAACAATGTACAATGATGCAATTATACCATATATAAATTCAGAAAAATTATATCAAGAAATAAACGATACTGTAGGATTAATACAATCTTTAATAAATTTAAGTGCTAATTACGATGATATAAAATTAAATAATAAAGCCAAAATTTATATTAATAAAGCATTAGAACTTGCAATAAAACAAAAAGATTTTGAAAGCATTGCATATTGTTATTCAAATTTAGGTGTTTACGAAAAAAAAGATGGAAACTTTAATAAAGCTCTTGAATATTACATAAAAGTAGAAACGTATTCTAAACAATGTTCAAATAATTATTTACTTAGTCACGCATATATTAACATTTCAAATCTTTTTTTAGAAAAAAAAGAACCTTATAAAGCATATCAATTTGCAAATAAATTTTATAAACTAAATAAAAATTCTAATGATTTAAATGTAATTTATCAATGCAATGCATTATTTGGTAAATCTGAAATTGATTTAGAAAAACATTCCGAAGGTATTAACCATTTAAAAAAAGCATTTGAAAATGCAAAAGAAATAAATTCTGGAAATCTAATAATAAATGCTTCAAGTAATTTAGCCGATGCATATAAAGCAACTCTACAATACGATAAAGCATTTCACTATATACAACTTGCATTTAATTTTAGCGATTCTATTTTTAAAACTGATAACTTAAAACAATTAACAGAAGTAGAAACTAAATATCAAACCGAAAAAAAAGAACATG
>JAVHRJ010000307.1:0-3477 GCA_036171595.1 Bacteroidales bacterium | reverse complement strand
ATATAAACTAATTAATAAAATATAAACACATGAAAAAATATTTACTTGCTCTATTTGCATTGATTGTTTTTATTGTTTATACTCATGCAAAAAATGTTTCAATAGATAATGTTACTAAAGTTGCTAAAGTTTTTTTTAAAGTTCAATCAAATAGTTCCAATATTATAATTTCTGATGTTTATACCGAAAGCATTGACAATATTGCTACTTTTTATGTTTTTTCATTTTCTCCAAAGGGATTTGTTATTGTTGCGGCAGATGATAGGATTAAGCCCATTCTTGGTTATTCTGTTACAAGTCGGTTCGACAAAAATAAGATTTCATCTTCATTAAAAGGATGGTTGGAAACCTATTCAAAAGGTATTTATAACGAAGTGAACTTAAAGCAAAATAGTTTTTCTCATGCTAATGAATGGGAACAAATATTATCAGGAAAATTTCAAAATGTAAAAAGTCTGATAACACCGCTTTGCACAACAAGATGGGACCAAACATGCTGGTATAACGAACTTTGCCCTTTAGATACTTTAGGGACTTGCGGACATGCTGTAACGGGTTGTGTAGCTACTGCTATTGCACAAGTAATGAAATTCTGGAATTACCCGATACGCGGACAAGGAACACATTCATATATTTCGCAATGGCACGGAATTCAATCGGCTAATTTTGGTGCAACAACTTACGATTGGGGAGCTATGCCGGATACTTTAACTTCATCAAACATTGCTGTTGCAACTATAATGTATCATTGCGGAGTATCTGTTGATATGGATTATTATGATAATTCTTCAGGTTCAAATTTATATTTTGCTATGACAGCTCTGCCGAATTATTTTAAATATTCGAACAATATAGAATTTGTTTATAGGTCAAACTATACAGATTCTACATGGATTGAACTAATGAAATCAGAGTTAAATGCCGGAAGACCAATTTTATATCAGGGAATGCTTGATAGTTTTCCTATGGGACATGCATGGGTTTGCGATGGTTACGATAATAATAATTTTTTACATTTTAATTGGGGACAGATGGGTAATGAAGGATATTACGAAATAGGAAATTTTATTTTTAATAGCTCCAATCAAGCTTTAATAAAAGTTATGCCTATTGTTTCATGCGATATTGCTTTAAGAAGTTTTATTTCGCCGGTTCCGGCAACATTTTTAACGCCTTCAATAATTAAAGTTAAAATTTCTAATTACGACACTTTGCCTCATTCTAATATTCCTGTTTCTTATATGGTTGATGGAGGAACTCCTGTTAATGAAGTTATTTCATCTCCAATTGCTGCCCTGTCCGATACAGTTTATGAATTTATACAGCCTTACGATTTTTCGCCAAATCCTGGTCATATTTATAATGTTAAAGTATATTCATCTCTTGCTTGCGACGGATATAAAGATAACGATACAATTACTTCTGTTATTGAAAATGTGGCTTGTGTAAATCCCCCATATTCTTTGGGTTTTGAACCTTCCGAAAATTTTAATGGATGGGTTGTACAAGATGGAAATAATGATGGGAATACTTGGAATTTTGGACTTGGTGGAAATTTTCAACCAAACTGCGCTTATTATGGTAGCTCATCACAGGCAAACGACTGGCTTATTTCTAAATGTTTTCAGCTTGAATCTAATAAAATGTATAAATTATCATATTACTTTAAAACATGTATGTATTGCCCAAATCAAAAACTAAATATTTTTATTGGGAATCAGCAAAATATTTCAGACCTTACAACATTGCTTGCGGCTTATAATAACATTACAAACTCAGATTATCAAAAAGAAGAAATTTACTTTACAGTTCCTGCATCGGGAAGCTATTATATTGGATGGAATTGCAATGGACAAGCCGACAATACACTTGTATTAGACGATATAAATATAATCGAACAAACCTCGTTAGACGTTGGGTTGGTATCAACCACATTACCAACCGAAAGCTGTAACTTACAGCAAGAAAATGTTGTTGTTGTTGTTAAAAATTATTGTTCAACAATTCTTAACAACATTCCCATAAGCTATTCGCTAAACGGAGGAACTCCTGTGAATGAAACGATAACCACGCCTATATCCATTGGAGATACGTTAGTTTATACGTTCAGCACACCGGTTGATTTGTCTGCAAATGGACAGTACAACATTAAAATATACACATCTTTACCGGGCGATACTCTTTATAATAATGATACCATCACAAAAAATGTTATTAACCATATCAGCATAACTCCATACTATACCATGGGATTTGAACCATCCGACGATTTTAGCGGTTGGAAAATTTACAATAATAATAATGATGGTTATACATGGACCATAAAAACTACCGGAGGAAGAACTCAACCCTATTGTATTCGTTACGATTACAACTCTATGCTCCCTGCTGACGATTGGTTCGTTTCTTCTTGTATAAATTTAACTTCCTCGCAAAGTTATAAACTCAGTTTTTGGTATAAGGCAGAATGGTATCAATGGCCCGAAAAACTTAAAGTGTTTATTGATAACGGTCAAGATACCAGCTCTTTATTTACACAATTACTCGATTTTCCCAACATCATAAATACGGATTACCAATATGCTGAAATTATATTTACAGTTCCTTCTGGTGGATTGTATTATATTGGCTGGTATTGCTATAGCGATGCCAGTATGTTTAATTTATATGTTGATGATATTTCAATAGATTTTGCTACAGCAGAAAATAACCACGTATATAATTCAGATTATCGGGTGTTCCCGAATCCTTTTAAAGATGAAGTAACCATAGAACATTCAAACATTTATAAAGAAGAAATTAAATACGAAATTGAAAGTATAAACGGAAAACAAATAATGCAAGTATTCTCTAAAAACAATAAAGTCAACATTTCAACCAGTAACTTTAGTAAAGGTATTTATATTCTAAAAATCACATCAAACCAAGGAGTTGAAGTTAAAAAACTAATAAAACAGTAACAATTAGTAAATGGCTAAAAAAATTATAACAGGAATAATAATTGGAGCTATCGCAGGTTGTATTGATTTAATTCCAATGATTATCCGGCATTTGCCTTTAAATGCAGACTTGTCGGCATTTTCACTATGGTTAATGGTTGGAGTTCTTACTCCAATGCTCTCAATAAAATTACCTTGGACAATAAAAAGTATTATGGTTGCTTTTATGATTTTAATACCAAGTGCATTTATTATAGGTTGGGATGAGCCAATTACTTTACTGCCAATAGCAGGAATGACATTAATTTTAGGGTTTTTAGTTGGAATTGCTTTTTCTTTTATTTTTCAAAAAATAATTAACCATACTTAAGGGGAGTTTTAAAAATTCAAATAACGGCAGTCCGTCTAAAAACCCATTTTTTACAAATTTTATCAAATATAAAGCGATTAAACAAGTTAAAAAATATTTTTCATGGAACTTTACTAACGTTTGGCGCTTGGAAAAGCTGGGCGATTAGCCGCAGAGGGCGTCAAACCG
>JAVHRJ010000306.1:0-3481 GCA_036171595.1 Bacteroidales bacterium | reverse complement strand
TTTTATATAAATCCATGGCAAACAGATGCAGCGTTTAATTTTAACAGTTACACACCTCCATACGAAGCAACCCCCGGAGACCCTAGTACTACTGTAAATGCTGTAACAACTAATCTTTTTACAATTTTAAAGAATGGAAATGTTGGGATAGGGACAAATGACCCCAAAACAATTTTACATATTAAAAATGAAAATCCACCTATTATTCGTCTTCACCAAAATCCTATGAGTAAAGAAATTGAATATCCTCAATATGTTTGGGATATTGAAAATAATCGCGGTAATTTATCTTTTAAATATGGATTTTCTTTAACCACTGATTTACCTGTTACAAATACACAAATAATTTTTACTGAAGATGGAAAAGTTGGGATTGGAACCACTAATCCCCCGTCAGATTACAAATTAGCTGTTAATGGTAAAATTATTTGTGAAAAAATAAAAGTAATTGCAGATGTGCCTGGTGCCGATTATGTGTTTGACAAAAACTATAAATTACTGCATTTAAGTGAACTGAAGAATTATATTGATACATGTAAACATTTACCCGATATCCCTTCCGCCGAAGAAATGAACAAAAACGGATTAGATTTAACAGAAATGAATATTTTGCTTTTAAAGAAAGTAGAAGAATTGACTTTATATGTAATTGACTTGCAAAAACAAATTGAGGAATTAAAGGATGAAAGAAAATAATAATTAAAAATCTTTGTTATGAAAAAGCATTGTTTACATATTATTTTGTTCTTAGTATTTATTAATAATTATTTATTCGCTCAAACTTATACCACATCTTCTCAAACAGATTCTTTGAAAATAATTATAGAACAAGTTTTTGATGATATGAAAAACTTTTATCAACAACTTGACCATACTACCATGCAAACTAATCTGATGTTTAATTATGGCTTTTTAATTCTTAATGACCTTGAAGAGTGGCAAGATAGTATTCCTATTTCTACTAATTTAAATAAATGGCAGTTTATTTACAATGCAATTAACCATTCTGTTTTTAATGGTGTTTATGGTTTGCCCAACGATACTTTACTTATTAAAAATAATACCATTTCTGAAAAATATGCTTCTTCTTCTGTTAGCTTGAGTATTTTATATTTTAAAGGAGATTATTTACCTGATACAGCGATAAAAACCATAACTATAAATAATGATTTTTCAAACCCATCTTATGAAATAATGAAAATATTTGCAGGAACTACTCTTTTGCAAAAATCTTACAGTAAAACAGTAATTTATACATACAAACCCGATTTACTTTTTACTAATCAAAAAGAAAAAATAATACAAGTACTAATTAATTTTGATGATGGTACGGGTTATAAACAGATTGATATTAATACCCCGCAAACATTTTCTGTAACTTATAACAGTATTGGTGAAAAGAATATTCGGTTTAAACTCATTTCTACGGAAAATGATACATTAATTTCTTATTCTAAAATAGATATTCTTACATTAGAAAATGTAATACCTGATTTTGAAGGATACATCTCAATAGCCGATACAAACTCCTTTAACTTATTTCAGCAAAATAAAGATAACCCTGATATTACTTTAACAAGTGCCTACTACAACTATTACGAAGGATGCGATGGAACCTTAGATAAACCTGTTATTATTGCAGAAGGTTTCGATGTTGTAGGTGATATGGATGCTACTTATTTGCATGATAAATGGCAATCAACTATTGATAACTTAAGAATGCGTGGTTATGATATTTTTTGTGTTAATTTTAATAATCCAACTTCTTCACTTTTAAATAATGCTCAAATAATAATAACACTTATAAAAGGTATCAATACTGCTAAACAACATCATCTTGAAGGTATTTATATAGGCGAAAGCATGGGTGGGATTATTGGAAGAATTGCTCTTAAACAACTCGAAAATGAACCTTACGACCACCAAATTGGCTTGTACGTTTCGTATGACGCACCTCATAAGGGAGCTTATGTTCCCGAAGGCATACAATTTACCCTACAAGATATTGCTGAATCACTTCCTGCGCTTGTGTCATTAAGCTACGTAATTGGTATGATACGAGACGTTTTTGGATTAGATGTTTCACCCTTAAGTATTTACTATACTTATAGTTCAATAGGTGCACGACAATTATTGGCAAGGAACATACAACCAGGTGCTTATTTTGACTATTTAGATATTCAAAATTATCTTGATATTTTAGGTTACCCTTCTAAATGCAGAAATATTACTTTAGTAAATGGAAGTAATAATGCTACTTCACAAGAAGATGTCACTCCAGGTGATGAAATTTATAACCGTACAATCATTTTGGGAATTTATAATATCAATTTTAAAGCCTGGTACACCGAACATCAACCTCAAAATCAAAAAGTGGCAGCAACTACTGTGGTTAAGTGGGTATGGCACTGGTGGTGCCTTTGTCCGATTCCCGAATTCCACTATATTAATCATAAAATTACTGCAAATAATGAAATGCCTTTTGTTGATGCACCAGGCAGTTATATAGATAATACCATACCTGCAATTTTCCCAAGTAATTTATCCGATTTAAAATTTACTTTTGTGCCCACTGTTAGCGCTATTGATATTGACAGAACAATCTTTAATAATGGACAATTTGATTATTATAATGTTAATAGCACAAACAATACTTCATTTCTAATACAAAATAATAAAACACCATTTAATGATATTTATGCTGATGAGGATAATAGTTTTCATACTATTCTAGAAACAAATTTAAAAAATAGCATTGAAAATGATGAAATTATGTATATTAACATGTATATGCAGAATAGAAATATTATGAATAATAGGGATTTCGAAGCTGCACAAACAATTACTGTCGGAAATAATATTTCTGGAATTGAAGGAGCTTATCCAACTATTCTATATGAAGATCACGAAAAATATGTAGAACAAGGTGATTTCATTATTAAGTCTGGACAAAGTGTCAATTTTAAAGCTTCTCAAAGTATAACTTTAGAACCCGGTTTTGAAACAGAACCTGGCGCCACTTTTACAGCCGAAATTGGTGATATTTGTTCAGAAACAAAAAGTCTGGAAGTTAATATTCCTGCACCTGTTATTGTTGGTAATTCAACAATATGCGGAGAAAATTCTTATACAGTAGAAAATGTTAATGATAATATTATAGAATGGAAACTTATCGGCGAAAAAACTAATTTAATTGCTTATGGTAATGAATTTACTACTCCTTCGGGATTACCACAGGGGCAATATTCATTAAGCTGTACATCCATTACTCACCAGGGCGAGGCAATCAGAACAAAAAATATAAAAGTAATTTGCAAACCAGAAGCTAACAGTAAAAATAAATTACCTGACATAAAAAATAATGAAGAAATAATTGTTTATCCCAATCCCAGCAAGGATAATTTCTATATATCTATTAATTCTAATAATGTTGATAATAAAAATGTGATTGTAAATATTTTTGATATGTTAAACAGGAATA
>JAVHRJ010000305.1:6037-16534 GCA_036171595.1 Bacteroidales bacterium | reverse complement strand
ACAAGACCAACAGCTTTTTCGCTACCAATAAATTATAAATTGAATAAGTCGGAATTATCAAATGCTTCTTTTTTCTTTGCATCTACTTTACTTTTATCCATCCATAAATCATTGTAAAATACTGCTTCAATTGAATCATTCCAATTTAATTTATATAAGAATGATGTTGCCCAAACTGAATAACCTTCTTTAGCTTTTTCATAGGCTTCGTCGGCAGATTTTAGTGCAGCAGTTCTAGCAGCTGGAATTTTAATTTTGTTAGCAGCAATTTTTGCTGCATCTCTAGTTACGGCAGCAACTACTTCATTTGATACAAAATTAAATTTTGATATAACAACAAAGGTGTTTCCAATTAATTCAATTCCTGCATCTGCTAATGAAGAAGTTCCTCTTGCTGATCCTTTAGCAATATTAGCTTGCATTTCAGATGCATTATATGAGCCTCTTTCGCCAATTAAATTCATGTCAAATGTGCCATCTTCTTGTCTGTTAAACCATTTTGCTACTAATTTGTTTGCAACTTTATTTTGTTTTAGATATTTGTCTATTTGCGTAGCTAATTCAATTGAAGCTGAATCAACTTCACTATCTGCTGCTTTAGATGCCAATTTACCCATTTTTGATTTTTCTTTGTATAATCCAGCTTTCTCTTCCTTTGATAATGGGTAATCTTTTTGATTAAAAGATTTTTGGGCTATCGAATGGTCGTTGTATTTATCTGGAAATGGTGCTGTGTTAAAAGCTTTAATAATAGTTTCCTTTTGTGGAAAATTTTCTGATTCGACTATCATTGTATGCAATGAACTTCTTCGATATTTAATATCAGTTTTTCCATCTTTAGTTTGAGCTGTTAATGCAACAGCCATCACAGCAACTACAATTGTAGTTAAAAAGAATTTCTTTTTCATTTTACTTATTAAGTGTTAATTTATAAAAGTTGTTAAAGGCAAAATTTTTTATAGGCTTCAAAGTTAAAATTTAATTTTGAAACAACAAATAATTAAAGTTTTTTAAGTTAAGGAAAATAAGCAATTGAATTTATTAAAGTTAAAATCATGTTATTTCGATTAAATTAAATTTAAACGCTGAACAAATAAAATATTTAGTTCAATTGTTATTTAAAAAAATCTTTTTTAGTTGCTAACAGAGTGTTTCTTAATAAACTTACAATAGTCATAGGGCCAACGCCACCTGGAACTGGCGTAATAAAGCTACATTTTGGAGCTACTTCATCAAATTTAACATCACCAGTAAGTTTAAAACCAGATTTTGTTAGTTCCGATTTAACCCTAGTTGTACCAACATCAATAACAACGGCACCATCTTTTACCATGCTTGCTTTTACGAATTCGGGTTTACCAAGTGCTGCAATAATTATATCAGCTGAAGCACAAATTGCTTCCAAATTATTAGAACGGCTATGAAGAACGGTTACAGTGGCATTGCCAAAATTTCCTTTTTGAGATAGTAAAATACTTATTGGTCTGCCAACTATGTTACTTCTACCTAATACTACGCAATGTTTTCCTGCGGTTTCAATATTGTATCTTTTTAATAATTCTATAATCCCAAATGGTGTTGCCGAAACAAAAGAAGGCATACCTAAAACTGTTCGCCCAATATTTACTGGATGAAAACCATCTACATCTTTGCGAGGGTCAATTGCTTCAATAATTGCTTGTTCGTTAATGTGTTTAGGAATAGGAAGTTGAACTATAAAGCCATCAACATCAATATCTTTGTTAAGTTCGTTTACTTTTGCTAATAATTCTTTTTCAGAAACATTTTCGTCAAAACGAATTAGGGTAGATTTAAAACCAACTTCTTCGCACGATTTAACTTTATTTGCAACATAGGTCTCGCTTCCGCCATCGTGTCCTACTAGTATTGCTGCTAAATGCGGGACTTTTTCGCCTTTGTTTTTAATTTTTTTAACCTCTTGAGCAATTTCTAATTTTATTTCATTAGATATTTTTTTCCCATCGATAAGTTGCATTTTAAAATTAATTAAATTAAATAATGCTCAAAATTATTTTATTTAATTGAAATTGGTTTATTTTTGCAAAAAAATAATTTAAATATATATGGAAGCTAGTGAAAATAAAATTCTTATCCCATTTGATTTTGGTGAGCAATCAACAATTGCTTTAGATCAATCGTACAATATTGCAAAAATGATTAGTGCAGAAATAATTATTTTACATGTTATTACTGAAAATAATGCTTTGTGGGGATTGTTTTCTAAAAACGAACAAGATGATTTAGAAGAAAAGTTGAAATCGAAATTAGTAGATTTTGCTAATCATATCGAAAAAAAATCGGGTGTAAAAGTTACTCCTTTAGTTGAAAAAGGGAAATTGGTTGATACAATTTTAGAAACTTCAAATAGGTTAAATGTTAAGTTTTTAATAATTGGAACTTCTTCGTCAACCGATATGAAACAAAAAATTGTTGGTAGCAATTCATTAAGAATTATTCGCGAATCGGTTTGCCCTGTAATAACAATAAAAGGGAAAAATCATAAAGAAGGTTGTAAGAGCATTGTTTTACCTCTTGATTTAACAAAAGAGACACGTGAAAAGGTAACAAATACAATTTATTTGGCTAAGTTTTTTAATAGTGTTGTGCACACTGTTACTATGAATCCAACATCTGATACTTATGTAATGAATAGGTTAAAACTTCAACTTACACAAGTTAGTGAATTTATTAAAAATCAGGGGATTGAGTGTACTCAGAATTTTCTGAATACAAAATCAGGGAATGCAAATATGTGTAGTGCTTTAGTTGAGTTTGCACATAAAGTTGACGCTGACCTCATTGTAATTATGACTCAACAAGAGGTTGAGGTAATTAAATATTTTGTTGGCTCTTTAGCAAAAGAAATTATTTCTAATTCCGACATTCCTGTTATGAGTATTGTTCCAAAAGGGAATAAAAAATAATGAGATTTTTATTTATTTTTTTAATAGCAATTACTTTTATTTCGTGTAAAAATGAAGTTAAAGAAAATGTTATTTTAAAAAGAGTAAATTTATTATTACCAACATCAGTACCCGTTAGTCAATTATTTGTTTTTGATACTACAATAATTAATTGGCAAAATAGTTTGAAGTCGTCGAATATAATTAAGCAAGTATTTGAAAAATATAATAAATTGCAATTAAATGTTTTTGACCCAAACACTGATGATTCAATTTTAACAAAATACAATAATGAACAAGTAAATAATAATTTAGGCGTTAATTCTGTATTGTTTAATTGTAATGAAATTAAAGGTTTGTTTTTTAAAGAGGAATGGCTTGTAGATACAGCTAACACAATTGTTTTTGAAAAAAAGGTAGTAAGTTGGTCACCAGTTAGATATTTTAAACGAAATAATGAAGAATTAAAGAAACTTGTTTTTAAAATTTCGGGTAACGAGGCTTCGGAGTTATTAGCTAAAAATGTGATTTATGAATTTAATTTAGAAGACACCATTAACCCTTATTTTGTAAAAAATATTGATGTATTAAGGCTTTCGAATTTAATAATTAGCGAGGCGGTTTCTGGAAAAATTAAAGCTTTTAATCCTTCAAATATTGATGAGGAATTTTCTAAATTGCAAATAAAACAAAAGCTCGGTGAGAATACTGATACTATAATTACTGAGAATTTAGTTACTTTTGAGACTTCTAAGCAGATTATTAAGTCGGAAATAAATCCTTATGAAATTAAAAGTTTAATATTTATTGAAGATTGGTATTATAACCCAAAAACTTTTGCAATAAAAAAAGTAATAAAGGGAATTGCACCAGTTAGGCATTATTTTAAAATTGATGAACCTGTTAAATCGGTTGTATTTGTTATGTTTTTGGGAAACGAAAAAACAAAAATATTTTAATGATAAAAACATTTGTGATTATTGTTACACTTTTAATTTCCGATATGGGAATATGTCAAAACTTTTTAGCCGAGCAAAAGAAAAATATAAGAGTAAAAACTGCTTATAAAGAAAAAGAAGCGATAGTTAAGGATTTACTTGCCAACAACAAAATAAATAATTTTAATATTGATATTTATATTAGAGTTTTTAAGCAAGAAAAAATTCTTGAGCTATGGGCTAAATCAAAATTACAAAAAGAATATTTACATATTAAAGATTATAAAATATGTGCTAGTTCTGGTAATTTAGGGCCAAAACTTTTGCAAGGTGATGGTCAAACCCCCGAAGGATTTTATTTTATAAACAGGTTTAATCCATACAGTAATTTTTATTTATCGTTGGGATTAAATTTTCCTAATCGTTCGGATAGAATAAAAACAGCGGGTAGCAATGCTGGTGGCGATATTTTTATACATGGTAACTGTGTAACAATAGGTTGTATGCCAATTACCGATGAAATGATAAAGGAGTTGTATGTTTTTGCAATTGAAGCTAAAGCACATGGCCAGCAAAATATTCCTGTACACATTTTCCCATGTAAAATGAATTCGGAAAATATTGAAGAGATTAAGAAAAACAATAACGTGCACTCTAAGTTTTGGGAAAGCCTAAAACCGGGCTACAATTTTTTTGAAGAAAAAAAAATAATACCTAATATGCAAATAGACATGTTAGGTAATTATAATATTGCAAACTAATTTTTATTTAGTAAATATTTTTTAATTTTTAATAACAATTCTTCTAATTCAATTGGTTTAGATATATAATCGACACACCCAATTTTTAAACTTTTTTCTTTTTCAGCATTTACTGCATAAGCAGTTTGAGCGATAATTGGTAGCTTAGGTTTTATTTCAAGAATTAATTTAGTGCTTTCGTAACCGTCCATTAATGGCATTTGAATATCCATTAGCACAATATCAATTTTGCTATTTGTTTTTACTATTTCAAAAGCTTCTAATCCGTTATTTGCACGTACTAAATTTATTTTTAATTCGGAAAGCATTTCTTCAATAAACATAAAATTAATGTCATCGTCTTCGGCAACCAATAATGTATATTTGCTTAAATCGAATGTGTTTTTTTGTGAATATTCATTTGCAATATTGTTATCACAATATTCAACAATTTCTATAGGTATTTTTATAAAAAACGTACTACCTTTTTCCCATACCGATTCAACCCGAATTTTTCCACCTAATAATTCAACAATATTTTTTGAAATGGTAAGTCCTAAACCTGTACCACCAAATTTTTTAGATATTGACAATTCTAATTGAGTAAATCGTTCAAAAATTTTAGATATATTTTCTGGTTTTATTCCAATTCCTGTATCTTTTACATAACAATTTAATTCGTTATTTTTAATTGAATATCCAAATTCTATTTTTCCATTATTTGTGAATTTTACAGCATTTGTAAGCAAGTTTAAAAGAACTTGTTTTAATCTTAAATAATCTGTAACAATATTCACATTTAAATTGTTGTTTTCATTATAAATTAATTCGATACAATTTTTGTTTAATGCCTTAAGTTCTTGTTTGTATTGTAAATATAAGCCATTCATTAAAGAATTAATATTGCAAGGCGATTTTTCAATTGTAAGTTTTCCCGATTCAATTTTAGCAACATCAATTATGTCATCAATTAATCTCAATAATAATGCAGAACTTGCATTAATTTGTGAAACGTAATTGTTTTTTTTCTCTGAATTTACATCAGTTTTTTGTAGCAGGTTTGAAAATCCAATTATTCCATTTATAGGTGTGCGAAGCTCGTGGCTCATGTTTGCAAGGAACGCCGATTTTAGTTTATCACTTTCTTCAGCTTTTTCTTTTGCAATAATTAATTCTAACTCGGCTTTTTTTCGATCGGTAATATCGTCAAACATAACAAAAATTTTACCGTCTACTATTACTCCAAATATTATCATTGTTTTAACAGTGCCATCTTTACACGTGGGATAATATTCAAATCGTTCAATTTCACAATTATCAATTATTGCTTTGTTTACAAAGCCCATAAATTTATCAATTGTTTGTTTTCGATAGTTTTCATCAGGGTATGCTAAATTCCACCAACTTTCCATGTTGTGTATTTCTTCGTGCGAATATCCAAATGTTTTAATGGCATGTTTGTTAATAAACTCAATTGTACCATCGAAATTAACAATAGCCATCGATAAGTTTGATAAATCTAATATGTTTCGAAGGTGATTTTCGCTTTCTTCAATTTTTGCTTTAGCATCTTTTAAATTTAATAGTGCAATTTGTTTTTGAATTACTAACGATGTTTGGTTAACAAATGTTTCGATAACTTCTTTGTTTTCGATTGATTCGTTAAAATAGGTAAAAATTATAATATTAGCTATTAAATTATTTTCGGGAGAAATTCCCATAAAATATGCTTTATTGAGATTATTAGATTCGATAATCTTTTTTGATTCTTTTTCGGGGAAATGGCAAGTGTTAACAAAGAAATCTAATGGATTTAATTCAACTAACTTTTTTGTGAAATTTAAATTGTGAATGTTTGGTGACTTTTTAATTTTAAGTTGATCAAGAGAAAGATTTAATAATTTATTGAAATTATTTTTTCTGTTTTCATTACAAAAAACATGTTTAATTGATGATGTTTGAGTATTGTTATCATATTTGTTTATAATTACCGTATTGTCGCCAATTATGGACTTGATTTTTTCGCCAATAAAAAATAATGGGTCTATATTTGAATCAAGTTCAAGCATTTCTGTTGCCGATTTTGTTAGTAATTCAATATCGTGCAAATATTTTTTTTCTTTTTCTTCAGCAATTTTTTGAGCTGTAATATCAATTAAATTTAATATAACACTTGATATAATACCATCACTCTCATAAATTGGTGATAAGGTATATTGAGCATAAATACCTTTTTGCCATGCTGAAACATAATGCACAATTTTTGTAACAATAGTTAATGAATTTATACAGTTATTAAAATCATCTGTAAATCCGAGTTTTACAAGAGGAGGAAATTTTAAAACATTAATACTTTTTGTGGCCTCGGTAGATGGTGAACCAAGCATAGAAACGATAACATTGTTTAATTCTTTTATGTTTCCATTTGTATCAATTAATGCAATTCCAATTGGTGAGTTTTCAAAAAGAGACTTAAATTTATTTTCACTTTCAATTATTTTTTTATAGGCTTTTATTTGCTTTGTTATATCTTTAAAAACCATTATGGCTCCAATAATTTCTTCGCTATTATTTTTTTTAATTGGTGAAATATTAAATGAAGAATTAAAAATAATACCGTTTGTAGTATGTAACTCAATGTTTTCGTTAATAGAAATACTTCTATTTTCTTGAATGGCAGTTTTAATTTGGTTAGTGAGTTTTTTTTGTAAAACGGTATTAAAAATATAAAAAATATTAGATGCTGGTTTTCCTATTGTTTCTTCTTTTTTTAAATTTAAAATATTTAAAGCATTTGAATTAATATTTGTAATTTCAACATTGTTATTTGTTACAATAACACCATCTCCAATACTTTCGAGAGTAAGTCGTATGTTTTCCTCTTTTTCTTCGAGTTTTTCTTGAGTTATTTTCCATTTTGTTAAATCTTGTGCTAAAATTACTCCACCAATAATTAAAGTAGAGTTTTCGCGACTAAAAAGTGGGTGAGTAGTCATATTTACATAAACTTCTTTACCGCTAATGGTCGATTTATAAAATCCTTCGTAATGACCATTTTTACCTGCAATGGCCTCTTTAATAGAAGGGAGCACTTTTTTGTCGTTTATTGAGTTTAAATCAAATCCTTTTAGTAAATTGTAGGGGGCTGATAAAATTTCAGAAAAAGCAAAATTTAATTCGTTAATTATTAGATTAGTATCATAATACATTATTCCAACTGGCGATGACGAGAACATTTGACGAGATTTTGCTTCGTTCCATCGCAGTTCGTTCATTATCCTAATTATAGTGCTGTTTTTTTCAGAAAGTTCTTCGTTTGCTTTTAAATATTTTTCGTTAATTGTTTTGTATTCTTCGTTTTGTGTTGCAACTTCAGCACAAAATTTTTTAAATTTATTTTCGCTTTCAATTAATTTTGAATTTAAATCCTCGTTTTCAGAATTTTGTAATTTTTTAGCCATAAAATAAATTTTACGTAAAGATAATACTTAAAGTTAAATTAATTTAATTGATAAGGTCTATCTTTGTAATTGTAATTATGGATACAAAAAATAATATAGAAGTTGAATTTCCAGTTTCGGGAATGTCCTGTGCAGTATGTGCGTCAACAGTTGAATCAACCTTAAAATCGGTTAATGGAGTTAAAAGTGCTTCGGTAAATTTTGCAACAAAAACAGTTCAAATAAATTATAATTCTAATGTAGTAAGTCCAATTAATTTAAAAAAAGCTGTTATCGAATTTGGTTATAATTTAATAATAGAGCCGAATTCTGAAAATACTATAGAAATTGAACAAAATAATGAAATTAAAAAATTAACAAAAAATGTAATAGGGTCATTTGTTTTTTCATTGCCTGTATTTATAATGGCGATGTTTTTTCATCATTATTATTATTTAAATTGGGTAATGATGATACTTACATTGAGTGTATTGTTATTTTTTGGAAAAACTTTTTTTATAAATGCATATAAGCAATTAAGGCATGGTAAAGCTAATATGGATACATTAGTTGCGATGAGTACTGGTTTTTCATTTTTATTTAGTTTTTTAAATACGGTATATCCTCAATGGTTAGTAAATAACGGTGTTGAACCTCATGTGTATTACGAGTCGGCTGCAATTATTGTGAGTTTTATATTAACAGGCAGATTACTTGAGTCTAAATCAAGGCAAAAAACTTCAGCAGCTTTAAAAAAACTTATAGGATTACAGCCAAAAACTATTGTAATTATTGATGGCGAAGAAGAAAGAGAAATTGATATACGAGTTGCAGAAGTTGGCATGTTAATAAAAGTAAGGCCAGGCGAAAAAATTCCTGTAGATGGAATATTAGTTTCGGGACAATCGTTTGTTGATGAAAGCACAATAACAGGCGAACCAATTCCAAATGAAAAAATTAAAGGCGAAAAGGTTTTTGCAGGGACAGTAAATCAATCTGGATCATTTGTTTTTGAGGCTACTGGAGTAGGGAGTGATACTGTTTTAGGGCAAATAATTAACGCAGTTAAGCATGCTCAAGGCTCTAAAGCTCCTGTTCAAAATTTAGCCGATAAAATTGCAGGAATTTTTGTGCCTGTTGTTATAGGAATTGCGTTACTAACTTTTGTTTTATGGATTTTTATTGGAGGGTTTCCTTATATTACTTATGCTGTATTATCATTAGTTACAGTATTGGTAATTGCGTGTCCTTGTGCACTTGGTTTAGCAACGCCTACTGCAATAATGGTTGGTATTGGAAAAGGTGCCGAAAACGGGATATTAATACGAGATGCATCAAGTCTCGAAAATGCATGTAAAATTTCCGTTGTTGTATTTGATAAAACAGGAACTTTAACCGAAGGAAAGCCAGAAGTTGAAGAGGTAATTTGGGAAAATGGTTTTGGTTCTAAAAACGAAATTATTGCAATATTGTCGGCCGAATCGGCTTCTGAACATCCATTAGCTAAAGCAATTTCGCAATATTTTTTGAAAAAAGAATATAAAATTGAAAAAATAACAAATTTTAAAAATAATGCTGGATTAGGAATAACAGCAGATTTGTTTGATCTTTCAATTGGAATTGGAAGCATTAAATTTTTGGAAACATTAGGGATGCATCCTAGTAAAACAATTATTAGCGAATCGGAGCGTTTGTTAAAACAGGGGAATACAATTGTATATGCAGGTATAAGAGATAAAATAATTGCAGTATTTGCATTAACAGATAAAATTAAAAATAATGCAATTAATGTTATAACAACATTAAAAGAAATGCGAATTAAAACAATTTTATTAACAGGAGATAATATTCAAACGGCAAAAATAGTTTCTGAAAAATTAGGATTAGATGATTTTGAAGCTGCTTTATTACCTGCTCAAAAGTCGGAATATATTGCTAAACTAAAACAATCGGGACAAATAGTTGCGATGGTTGGCGATGGAATAAACGATGCTCAAGCATTAACTGAAGCTAATATAAGTATGGCAATGGGAAAGGGTTCGGATATAGCAATAGATGTAGCAGATATTACTCTTGTTGCATCAGATCCAATTAAAGTTGCTCAGGCAATTAAATTATCTAAATTTACAATTAAAGCTGTTCGACAAAATTTATTTTGGGCATTTGTATATAATGTTATAGGAATTCCTGTTGTAGCCGGAATATTATTCCCATTTTTTGGTTATTTGTTAAATCCAATGATAGCAGGTGCGGCAATGGCATTGAGTTCTGTTTCGGTTATAACAAATAGCCTAAGATTACGTTATGTTAAATTATCTGACGCAGATTAATTTTAGGAACGCTGATATTATATGGAAAATAAGACGCTGATTAACGCAGAGAACGCTGATATTATATGGGAAATAAGACGCTGATTAACGCAGAGAACGCTGATATTATATGGAAAATAAGACGC
>JAVHRJ010000305.1:0-5937 GCA_036171595.1 Bacteroidales bacterium | reverse complement strand
AACGCTGATATTATATGGAAAATAAGACGCTGATTAACGCAGAGAACGCTGATATAGTAAGAAAATTTTGACGATGATTAACGCAGATAAACGCTGATGACACTGATTTTGTTTAAGAAAATAAGACGCTGATTAACGCAGAGAACGCTGATATAGTAAGAAAATTTTGACGATGATTAACGCAGATAAACGCTGATAATGCTGATTAAATACTGATTAATATTGAATACTCTGATAAAAGATAAATATTGTAATTTAAAAATTAAAAAAATGAATACAAAAAAATTTAAAACAAATTTCAAATGTAGTGGTTGTAGTTCAAAGGTTGGAGAATTATTTAAAAAAGAACCGCGAATAAAATCATGGGAAGTTGATTTAACAAGTAGCGATAAAATTTTAACTGTAAATTTTGAAGAAATAACCGAACAGGAAATTGTGCAAATTGTTAAAAAAGCAGGATACGTAGCAATCGAAATTAATTTGTAAATTTAATATTTTGTTATTTATATACCTAACAGGTCTTTAAGACCTGTTAGGTCTTAAATAAATAATAGAATTAATTTTTCAAAAAGCGAATCAATAGAATTTCGGTTGCAATAAAAAGTAATGCAAAAATTATAAAATACTTCCAAAGTGGTTTGCCTGTTTCAATGTTTTTTATTTGATTAGCAATTGATTCATTATTTACAGAATTAAACATTGAAACTTTGAGGTTTTTTGATTGTAAATTTTTTTCTAATTCAGATGGCGTATAATAAATATTTTGTGATTCGTTGCGATTGTAATTAAATGAAATGGAAGATAAAATTTTGTTCTTATATGTTACATCGTATAGTCCGTCGTATATTAACTGGTTGCCAGGTAATAACGAAATGTCAAAATCGCCAATGTTTTGTAGCGGAATAAAAGATTCGCCATTTTTAAGGTTCTTTAATTCTATAATGTCTTCGTTTCCATTTGTTGTGTTAATAATATTAATATTTACTAATGGTGTAATGTTGTAACATATTTCAGAATTATATATACTTAACTCACAAATTCGATACATAATTGGCACAAATAAAGGGTGTGTTGTAAAGTTTGTATATTTTTCATCAAACGGAAATGAAAATAAATATATTTTACCTTTATTTTGTTTAATAGATGTAAATAATGGATTACGATTTCGTGTTAAAATTAAATCATCAAATATATTTCTTTTTGTTACAGTAGTATTATAACTCATATTAACTTGTGGGTACTGTGGATTATCGTCAATTTTTTGAAATACATTTTTAAAGAATGGTGATTTATCATTTATTGTGCTAACTTGATTTTTAGTTGAGTCGCTATTTAAAATATTAATTCCTATTGATGAATAAAATGCCTTGTAGTTATTGATATTATTGCTAATTGGAATAAAGACTAAACTTCCACCTTTATTAACAAAAGACAAAATTTCTTGTTGTAAACCTGAGCTTATATTTTGAATTGCATTTAAAATTATAACTTGATTTGATGAGAATGCTTGATAATTTATGTTCTTATCTGACATTTCGGTTGTTTTAAAAAGCGAATCGTTGTTAAATAAATTTGATAAATATTTTGATTTGTTTGTTCCATTAATTGTTAAAATGTTTACATTATCAGAAACATTATAGTTAAAATAGTACACATTATCGTAAGTTATTGGATAGTCGGATATTTCAATTTTACCGTATCTATTGCCTTTTGAGATATTTGTGTATGCCAAAGTAATTGTTTGCGAATTGTTACTGGAAATAGAAAAACTGCTTAATGTTTTTATTGAATCGTTTAAATATAATTTTATTGGAATGTTTTGGTACGACTCGTTGGAATGATTTACAATTTTAACTTGTAATTTTTCTTGTTGATTAATGTTATGTTCTGGATATTCGAACCAGCAGGAATCAATTGATAAATTTTTTGTTTCGATTGGTGTTGATGGAAAAAGCATAATAGAAGTGTTTGAGTCATTTTCTATTTTTTCGAAATCGAAGAAATGTTTTTGATAATCGCTTAATAAACAAATATTTGCTGAAGATGAGTTTTCTGATTTTGCAATTTGTTTTGTTCTATTTAAAATATCAGAAAATTTTATAGTTCTAGGTGATGTGGTTATTGCAGAAATATAATCGATAATTTGGTCGCGATTTAATAAATGCTGATGTTTTGGTTCTAAATCATTTGTTATTAGTTCAAAGTTAGTAGATGGCGAATACGAAGAAACAATTTCAATAGCTTTGTTTTTTGCATCTTCTAAAAGGTTGCCATTTGTTCCAATTTGGTTCATACTAAACGAATTGTCAACATAAATTGTAATTGTTTGAAATTTATTGTTGTTAACATTCTTTTTTGCTGGTATAAATGGTTGAGCAAAGGCAAAAACAAGGCAAATAATAGTAAAAATTCGTGCTAAAAGAACTAGTATATGTTTAATTTTATTTCGCGAACGGGTTTCTTTTGCAATATTAAAAAGAAATTGTAAACTACTAAAATAAATAGTTTTATATCTTCTAAAATTAAAAAAATGAATTATTATTGGAATAGCAATTAAACCAAGCGAAAATAAAAATGTGGGATATAAAAAACTCATTTATTAATAATAATAATTGCAAAGTTAATTGATTAAATATAAAAAGTAGGAACTTGTTTAAAATAAAATTGTCACTCTGAGAGATAGCGAAGAGTCTATAAGTTAATACAAAACAGATTCTTCACTTTGTTCAGAATGACAAAAATATTAAAAATACCTTTAGCTATTTTTCTTGAACAGTATAACCAGCAGGAATTCCAAATTTATCAGCAGGAATTTCAACATTTTGGTCGAATTTGCTTGCAACAAGGTTGATTTCTAATCCACTCATTTTCATTGATGATTTTAGCATAATGTTTTTATACATAACGCCTGTAATTCTTTCATTAATTTTGTTTTTATTTAAAGCCATCGAAAATTTTGTACCTTCAACGCCTGCAATAGTTTCGGTGCCTTCTTCTTTAAAATCGTATTGTTTTTTTACTTCATCAGTAAAGGTTGAGTAATCTATGCTTCCAAATGGATTACCACTAATTTTTGTTTTTGTAGCAACTTTTTTTGTTTCGTCTTTACCATTAACCGAATTTTCGAGTTGATAATTAATTGAATATCCATCGGCCATAATGCTCATGGTATGTTGTTTAGTTTTCATTCCCATCATTTCCATTTCAGAAATAATTTCTTGACATTCTTTTTTCCCATAATCGTCGAAATATGTGGTTTGAGTCATTTTAACTCCCATCATATCATAAGTTTGAAACGATACAATTCCCGATTTTATACCATATCTGGCACCTTGGGGTGCATCACTAGTTTCGGTTTTTGCTACAGTAGTTGAATCGGTCGAGTTTTGTTTTCCTTGTTCGTTGTTAGAACAAGATGCAATAAATAAACCTACAATAGAAAGAATTAATAAAAAATTGTTTTTCATAAAAAATTGATTTTAGTTAATATTTAATATAATTAGAACACGGATAAGACAGATTATACAGGTTTACACGGATTTTATTTTCTTTTTATCATTAGTAAATAATTTTCTTTTGAATTGTGGTTCTTTACCAAAATTTAAAAGTAACCCAACTTCAATATCAGTTGCTTTAAGATAATTTATTAATTGAAATTCATGTTCTTCGCACAATGATTCAGCAGCTTTTAGTTCGATTATAATACGATTCTCAACAATAATATCTGCAATATAATCACCGACTATTATTGAATGATAATAAACTTTAATTTTTGTTTGTTTTTCACAAAATAAGCCGGTTTCTTTTAATTCAATTAACATTGCATTTTCATAAACTTTCTCTAAAAACCCGTAACCAAGTTCGTTATAAACTTTATAAAATGATTTAATGATATTTTCAGTTATGTTTTTATGAAGTAGTTCCATTTTTATCTGTTTTTATCAGTTCAAACAGTGTAATCCGTGTTCATTTATAATACAATATTAATTATTTTTCCTGGAACTACAATTATTTTTTTTGGTTGTTTTCCTTCGAGCCACTTTTGTGTTTGTTCGTTTTCGATAACTATTTTTTCTATTTCTTGGGCAGTTAATTCTAAAGATAATTCGAGTTGGAAACGAACTTTTCCGTTAAACGAAACGGGATATATTTTTGAATTTTCTTTTATTAATTCTTCGTTAAAAGTTGGGAATGTAGCTTTTAAAACACTTACTTTATTTCCTAAAAGTTGCCATATTTCTTCGGCAATGTGTGGTGCAAAAGGTGATAATATAATTACTAATGGTTCAAGTATTTGCAATTTGTTACATTTTAAATCAGATAATTCATTTATGCAAATCATAAAAGCACTTATCGATGTATTGAAAGAAAATTGCTCAATGTCGTCTTTTACTTTTTTTATTAGTTTGTGTAATGTTTTTAATTCTTGTGCAGTTGGTTGTTCGTCGGAAATTTTTAATAAATTATTTTCGTCGTGGTAAAGTTTCCAGAATTTCCTTAAGAACCTGTGAACGCCTTCAATTCCTGCAGTGTCCCATGGTTTAGCTTGTTCAAGTGGACCTAAAAACATTTCGTACATACGTAATGTGTCGGCTCCGTATTTTTCGACAATGCTGTCGGGGTTTACAACGTTATACATTGATTTCGACATTTTTTCGACAGCATAACCGCAAATGTATTTTCCATCTTCTAAAATAAACTCTGCCGATGCGTTATCTGGCGACCATTTTTTAAAGGCTTCAATATCTAAAATATCATTTGTAACAATGTTTACATCAACGTGAATTTCTATTGTTTCATATTTGTCTTTTAATCCTTTTGAAACATATTTATTAGTACTAATAATTCTGTAAACAAAATTTGAACGTCCCTGAATCATTCCTTGATTAATTAATTTTTTAAAAGGTTCTTCAACGGGAACAATTTCAATGTCGTGTAAAAATTTACACCAAAAACGCGAATAAATTAAATGACCTGTAGCGTGTTCTGTACCACCAATATATAAATCAACATCTTGCCAGTAATTTACAGCATCTTTTGAAATAAACTCATTATTATTTGTTGGGTCCATGTACCTAAAATAATAACCCGATGAGCCTGCAAAACCTGGCATAGTACTTAATTCAATAGGAAAGCCATCTTTTGTTTTCCAATTTGTTGCACGACTTAAGGGAGGTTGTCCATCAGATGTTGGCAAAAATGAATCTATTTCAGGAAGTTCAAGTGGTAGTTCGCTTTCTGGCAAAGGGTAGGGGAGTTCGTCTTTGTAATATATAGGAAATGGTTCGCCCCAATAGCGTTGACGGCTAAAAATGGCATCGCGTAAACGGTAATTAATCATTCGTTTACCAATTCCCATTTCTTCAATTTTTAAAATTATTTTGTTAATTGCTTCAACAACATGCAAACCATTAATAAAATCGGAATTTATGCAAGTTCCTTCTTTTGCATCAAATGATTCAGTCCATGTTGAAGTTTCGGTTGGTTCTTCGTTATTTTTCTTTATTACTTGAATAATTGGTAAATTAAAGTAACGTGCAAAAGAAAAATCGCGACTATCGTGTGCAGGAACAGCCATTATAGCTCCAGTCCCATAACCAGCAAGTACATAGTCGCTTATCCAAATAGGAATTGGCAATTTTGTAAAAGGATGAATAGCATAAGCTCCTGTAAAACAGCCTGAAACTTTGTTTACTTCGGTCATTCTTTCGCGTTCGGTGCGCTTTTTAGTTTTTGTAATATATTCTTCAATTGCTAATTTTTGTTCAGGAGTTGTGATATTTGTTATAAGTTCGTGTTCAGGTGCAAGAACCATAAATGTACAGCCAAAAATAGTATCGGGACGGGTGGTGAAGACAACGACTTCACTTTTTGGAACTTGAAACTTGGAACTTGGAACTTGGAACTTGGAACTTGGAACTTGGAACTTTATCTCTG
>JAVHRJ010000304.1:0-16558 GCA_036171595.1 Bacteroidales bacterium | reverse complement strand
TTAACTCCATTATTAGTCCAATTTACAATATCTGAAGCACCTGGCGAAGTTCCAACTGCAAACCAATATTCGAGTATCCCAGAATTTTGATCATTTGAAATTGTACAAACTGATGAGACTGTAGTATTGTCGAAAATAGTATCAACATCGTTTGAAATTCCATCGTTAACAGTAACAGTTGATGGTACTGTCCAATCGATATTCAAATTATGGTAATCTATTAAAGATAAATTATTATTGGCATCTACAACTATCGACTTAATTTTTGCGGCAAAAGTCAAAGGATTTTGATTTTGATATCTAATGTCTTTAGTATTATCACCTATAGTTATAGTGGCTGTTGGATATCGGGAACGAAAAACTTTTAATTCAGTTATATTTATTGAGCAATTTCCGGTTCTAAAACTTATAAAATTACCATTATTAATTATTGGTGAACTATCAGTCCAACTACCCAAATATACATTATCGCGCCAAACAACTATTTTTCCAGTTACTTTATCATAAGATATTTTATAATCATAATACTGTCCAACATTTGTAACAATTGAACTAATTGTATTTACTAAATTAAATGTATCGTTCTGAACTTTATAAAACTGCAAAGATTGATCATCTATTCTAAACCAAACAAAATATGAATTACCTCTATTAGGTAAAGTAGCATCGTCACTAAAAAAATGGAACCCAAATCTACGATTTGCTCCAGTACTATTAACTTTTGCAATAAAATGGTATAAATACCTGTTTGATAAATTCTGATTTAAAGAAGCATATATATTTGAGTTATTCTGTGCTTCATCGGTTTGCGTAAGTTCTCCAGCTGTTACATTCCAAATACCTACAGTACTTGTCCAGTTTGGCTGAAGTATATCAAAATTATCTGCAAAAAAACCATTATTTGAATTTGCCCCCCAATATGTTCCATCAAAATCAAGTACCTGATAAAAAGATTTTTCTACTCCAACATTATCGGCATCGGTAAAAGTGGCAGTAAAATCAGATGTTTCCCATGTGTTAGGAGTTGATATTGATGTGGTTGGAGCAATATTATCTGGCGATGTTGATGTCCAATTAGCTGCCCATCCTGTAGTATTAGTTGAGCAATCGGAGCGAAACTCAATGGTTAACGCTCCTCCCGTTGAATTAATAATTCCTGGAGAGTTTGAGCCAGTAAAATAACCAATAAGCGGAGCCCATTCATCAGTTCCATCATAAATATACATATAATCCCAAGTGCTTTCTAAATCGAAACTACTAAAATTTAATGTAATATTTGATGCTCCCACAGGGGTTATCACCCAAATTTTTCTCTCATCATCCCCGTAGTTTAAACCCGAACCGCCTGAATCATAAAAATTTCCTGTGGCAGTAGTTAATGTAGTGGCAGAAGTACCATTATTGATAAGTTTGTAATAATAGTCCCAATTCCAATTGGGGCCAGGATCATTGTGTGTTTGATTAGGGTAATGCTGATGCCCTTTTATTTTTGTACAAGAACCAGGAATACTTGATGAGTTATAATAAGTTGTTCCCAACCATGGCCAAAAACCGGTTCGTAAAGGACTTATACCGTAACCACTGTTACAAATATCGCGGACTAAGTTTGCTGAACTTGTGTACATTGCAGTAGTGTACCAACTAGATTGTGCAACATAACCCTCATGTTCAAATCCTATAGTATATGGATTTTCGGAACCAACATGCCATGCTTTATCAGCTTCTAAAACCATTTGCGTTATTTGTCCATCTGAAGAACGCAAAACATAATGGGCCGAAACACTTGCTGCACAATTCTGAAACCATGATATGCATCCGGCATAAGTACCTTCAACATCGTGCACAACTACTGCAGAAACAAAAGTGCCACTACGACCAACAGTGTAATTACATGATGCTGCAGCATTCCAAATTGCAGGACTATAATCGGAACTATTTGGACTAAGTAAATTACTAATATGATTATTAAAAAACTTTTGTCCTAAAGTATTAGTAATAGTTGAATCAGACATAATTACATGTCCAGAACTTAAAATTTTATAATTATTTTCTCCAAAAACATTTTCTAAATCAATGTTATATTCTGGAAAAGCACATTTAATGCTATAATATTTGTTATTTAAAAAAATAAATACAGAATATAGATTTGAATTTAATGCGAAATTATTTTTAATATCATTTGCCAAAGGGAGTTCACTAAGTTCAATTAATACTGGAATTTGATCTTCAATATTTTTGCTTGTAATATTTAATTTTGATTTTACAGAATTATATGCAGAAGCAAATGCTATGATATTTTTTTCAGGAGATGTAATTATTTCATTTACAGAAATATTTGACAACTCTGAGACTTTAATAAGGTTATTTCGGAAATAATTTTTTCCATCTTGAACAAGTCCCATTACTCCATAATATTTTGGCAAACCTATACAACTTTCATCATCATTTTGATTATGAGAGATATGAAAAAAACGACTATTTGTAAATGAAATCGCTTCTAAAATACCTCGCGGAATTGAAGGATACATTAAATATGATTCTTCAAAAAAAGGTTTAATAATTTCGTAGTTATTTGCAATTGTTTTGTTTACATCTAAAGTTATTTTTGAAGACTGTATATTAATATCTGAATTATTTTGAGAAAATCCAGCTATTATAAAAAAAATTAGAATGAATGTAAAAGATATTTTTTTCATAATTTAGTTTTATACAAAAATACAATTTTTTATTGTTGTATTACAAAGTTGTATTTTCTAATTGAATTTTCAATTTATTTTTATGATTTACTATAAAATACAATTTTTAAAATAACGATATCTTTTTAATGAGGATGTTAATTCAAATAAATTGAAATTTTATTAATTTTGACAAGTTTAATTGTTTATGAAATCAAAAACAATAATGTTAATTTGTTATAACACGATATACAATAAGCTTAAAAACATCTGCTAACTTAATTACTCGCAACAATATAATTTATTTAACCGGTTTGTAAGTACTATACCTATTCTTACATAACCACTGAAACTAATATGCAAACATTTAATTCCTACATTCTCGCTAGTATATAAAAAACAAATTCACTCAATTCTTTTGTTTGAAAATGAATATTTAGTCGCCACTTAAAAAACGTATAACAAAATTATATTAAGTTAAATAACTCTGAAAGATGTTGAAAATACATGCAAGAAAAAATAGTTAAACTGTAAAAACCTTGCATTTTTGACCTTGTTTGTGTCCTCACAAACAAGATGTTTATATAAATTTGAAAAAAGATTGCAAATCGTTTGTGAAGACACAAACAAAGGCTGAGGGTTTTTTGTTTATTTTTTGATGCGTGTCCTGAGCTTGTTGAAGGAATGAAAAAAAAGAAAAACCAATAAAGAATTAAATTAAAATCAAAAATGACAATAGTTTAAAAAAAGAGTTTTTTAAGGTTCAACTATTTAGTTTCACAACATCCTATAAGCAAATGTGTAGGTTATTTAAGTAAATAAAATAAATGTTAATTGTAAAACAAGTAATAATTACCTAATTTAACACTTTTACAATGGATAATTATTTGACAATCAAATACTTGTTAAATATCTGATTAACTGAAGTTCCAATAATTAAATACGTACCAGAAGGAAGTCTGTCTTCAATATCAATAGCAGTAATAGAATTGCCCGAAAAATCAGTTATTATTACTTTTGAATATAGCTCTTGTCCTAAAAGATTTCTAACAACAACAAGAACTTCTTTTTGAGATTCAAAATCTGATATTTTAATTGATGGAATTTCATTCTGGGATATAGGATTTGGGTAAATTTCAAAATTTAAAGGTAAGGCTTCGAGTTTTGAGATATTAATAGCAACAATTTCACTTACAGTATTTTTACCATCAAAATCTGTTTGTCGAAGCCGATAATAACTAATACCATGTAAAGGATTACTATCATTTTCAATATAATTTGTTATTGAGTTGCTATTACCTTGTCCTTTAATTTTATTAATTACTTCAAAAGAAATTCCATTTATTGATCGTTCAATAGAGAAATAATCGTTATTAGTTTCAGAATTTGTTGTCCATTTAATTAAAACCTTTCCATTTTCTAATGATGCCATAAATGAAACTAGTTCTATTGGTAATGATCCATTTGACACTTCTGATCCTGAAGGTATAGTACTATTTGTATATCCAAAGGTAGTACCATTACCAGTATAATTTGATGCTGTAATACTTCCATTTCCAGTTACATCGCCACCATTCCCATTATCAAAAGTTCCAGAAACAGTTACAACGCCATCTATATTAACATTATTACTATTATTGTTATTATAAAAGTTATGCAAAACTATAAGTTGCCCACCGGGTTTAACATCTATTATTGAGCCATTAAAGAAAGTTAAATCATAAACTTTTAATATTCCATATAAAACAAAAGTACTTCCACTTTTAATTTCCAAACTCTTAGTTAAAGTTGTGAGAGACTTATTAGTTGCAATTTCAAGATATCCAAATTCAGTAACATTAACATCCATATTCATGTCGGCCTGAATGTAAGTATAACTGCTACTTCCCGGACTTGTTCCAGGACGGCAACCACAAGGTGCACCTCCTGAAGTGCTTGACCAATACCCACTATTACTCCAATCTCCACCCATTCCGCTTCCATCGTATATTGAATAATAATTTGCTGCTTGTTAATAAGTTAGAAGAGTAAATTCAAACAATAAGAGTAAATACAATTTCATAACGTATAGGTATTTTTACATGTTTATACAGTAAAAATACCTATAATGTTTCATTTATTTTAAAGTATTTATACTTAAAGTTGATTAACATTATGCAATATATGATAAAAAAAATAATTAAATGTTAATGCATTTTTATTATTGATAAAAATAAATTACTTGTTGACTAAAAGAATTTCTAAATTTATTTAAACGATTAATTAGGGCAGAAATGATGTTCAACCTTGTCTTTTCTAAGCCAAAGTTGTTTTTTAGCAAGTTTAATAATTTCCCATTTAGTTTCGGAAGCAATAGAATTTTTTGATTTATTTATTATTAAATCTACTTGACCCGAAAATTTCCATGTGCCTAATGAATCTTCATTATCTGAATATGTACCATTTTTATCGCAAGTAAAAACTAATGTAGGTAAATTATCAACAACAGTAATTCCTTGGTCAACATATATTAATGATTCATATTTCCAAGTTCCAGAAATTCTAGAATCTTTTGAACGAAAAGTTATTATTGGTCCATCTTCATATTTTGTACACGAAAACGACGCAATAATAAAAGAAACAACAACAAATATTATAGTTAAGTTTCGCATTTAAATTTAATTTTTACAAACCTACATAAAATTATTAAAATTATAAAAAATTAGCATCAAATAAAGCTTTTTAATGAATTAAAAAATAATTTATTTAAAATAATAAAATTACAACATTCTTATAACAAATTACATATTATGTTTTACAACACTTTTATAATACTTTAAGAAACAATTGTTGGGACAGTACATAAAAGTTTAATATTTTTGTAAAAATTTATTAAACAATGCACACTTTAGTTGTAGGACTTAATTACAAAACTACCCAGGTAGATAACAGAGAAAAAATGTATTTTTCGGCAAGCAAACTAGAAATTGCTTTACCAATATTAATAACTTATCCGCATATTAGCGAATGTGTTATTCTATCTACATGTAATAGGATAGAAATTTATGTTGCTTCAGAAAACCCAGAAGATGCTTATAAAAGCATTATTCAGTTTTTAAGTGATTTTCACAAAATACCTGTCGAAAATTTCATCAATTTTATATATAGAAAAAGGTGCGACGATGCCGTAAAACATCTTTTCGATGTTACATCAAGTTTAAATTCTATGATTCTAGGTGAATATGAGATTTTAGGTCAGGTTAAAGATGCTTACGAAAAGGCAAAAAACTTAAACACAACTAAAGAGTTTTTCAATAAACTTTTTCAAATGGCTATTGTTGTTGGCAAACGAGTAAGAACCGAAACTGGTATTGGCAAAGGAGCAATATCAGTTGGTTCAGTTGCAGTTAACTTAATAAAAGAAATTTTTCCTAACGACAGCAAACTAAACGTAATGCTTGTTGGTGCTGGTGCCGTTTCCGACCTTGTTGCTGTAAACCTTACAAACAAGATTGATTGCAATATTACGGTTACAAACAGAACAGACGACAAAGCCAATGAGTTTGCACAAAAGTTTAATGCGACATTTATAAATTACGAGAATAAAAATCAGTATTATGCTAATCAAGATGTAATTGTTTTTTCTACAGGTGCACAAAATTACATAATTACCGAGAAAGAGGTTACATCGCTTAATTTAACAAATAGCAAAAAAATTGTATTAATTGATTTATCAGTACCTCGCAATATTGACCCAGAACTCAGTAAACACAAGGGAGTTTTTGTAAAAACAATCGACGATTTAGAAACAATTATCGATTCAAGCAGAGAAGAAAGGCTTCGTGAAATAATAAAAGCCGAAATTATCATTAAAGATGTTCAAGAAAGGTTTACCGAATGGTTTAATATGCAATCAATTATTCCTGTTATGAGAGGAATAAAAGGCGAGTTTAATGCAATAAAAGAAAGATTAATAGAAACATACAGCACTCAACTTTCTAACCTCAACGAATCGCAAAAAGATGTTATAAAAAGTATGATGGATAGTTACTCCGACACTTTAATTAAAACCATTATGCTTAATTTAAAAGAAGTTACCGACCCAGCACATCTCCACCATTTAGGCGATGCTTTAAAAAGAACATTTAATGTACATATTAATGAACAAGCTGGCAACCCACACGATAAAATGGGGCATCCTCATGGAAATATGAATCCTCATGGAAATATGAAAAACCCTAATGAAAATATAAATAATCCACATTTACATCATCATCATGCCATTTAAGAGTAAATTTATTATTGCAACAAGAGGCAGTTTACTTGCTCGTACGCAAACAGAGCAAACAGTTGCATCAATAAAAAAGCAAAATAGCGATAAAGAGTTTGAAATAAAACAATTTTCAACTTTAGGCGATAAAGTTACCGATAAACCTTTAGTAAACTTTGGAGGAACAGGTGTTTTTGTTAAAGAACTTGAAGATGCATTATTAAAAAACAATGCAGATTTTGCAATTCATAGTTTAAAAGATGTTCCTAGTAACCTTCCAAAAGGATTAATTTTAGCCTGTTTCCCAAAGAGAGAAAGACCAAACGATTTGTTTTTAACCAAAAGCAAATCTACAATAATTGAAATGCCACAAGGATTTAAATGTGGGACTGGCAGCCCAAGAAGAATTATTCAACTAATGAAAATTAGACCTGATGCAAAATTCTTCGATTTACGTGGAAATATCGACACTCGATTAAAAAAACTTGATGAAGGACAATATGATGCAATAATTTTAGCCGCAGCTGGAATGAATCGTTTAAGCAAAACATATTCAGAAACTAGCATACTATCAATAGAAAATTTGTTGCCAGCAATTGGTCAAGGAGCAATAGCAATAGAATGTAGAGAAAATGATAAAGAAACAATTGAAGTTTTAAAAAAAATAAATCACTACGAAACAGAAATTGCCGTTAAAGCCGAAAGAGTTTTTATGAAAGAAATTGAAGGTGGTTGCAAATTTCCTTTAGCTGCATACGCTACAGTTTCGGGGAATAATTTAGAATTAGATATTTTAGCCGGACAACTTTCGACCGGGCAATTTATAAGAAAAAAAGAAAAAACTACTATCGATAAAGCATTTGATATGGCAAAACGCATGGCTATAGAACTAATAGACGAGTGCCACAAAAAGAATATCAAACTATTCGATTTAAATGAATGAGCTAAAAAACAAAATACTCATTTCTACTCAACCTAACGATAGTTTTTATGAATTAGAAAAATCGTTACAAAATTCTGGTGCTTTGTTATATCATTATACAATGATAGAGATTGAAGAAGCACCTATCAGCATTGAACAACAAAATACCCTAAAAAATATTTCGAAATTCGATTGGCTTATTTTTACTAGTAAAAATGGAGTAAAATATTTTTTAAGTAAATTGCAACATATTAATGGAAACACTATAATTCCAAACTCTATAAAAATCGCAGTAATTGGCAATAAAACAGCAAACGAATTAATAAAAAATGGTATTAATCCTAATTATATTAGTAAAAGTAACCTATCAGATACATTTGCATTTGAATTAAAAGAAAATATTATTGCTAACAATTCAAATGTACTATTAATGCTTGGAAATTTAGCAAATTCAACAATTGAAGATTCTTTAAAAAAAATTGCAACAGTAAATCGAATTAATTGCTATAATACAGTTGCAACTAAAAATCAATACCCCGAACTAATAAAAAAAGTTAATGATAACAAATATGATTTAATTATTTTTACAAGCTCATCATGTTTCATTAACTTCGCACAATTAATAAAAAAAAATCAATTATCAATTAATAACATAAAAGCTCTAAGCATCGGAAAAGCTACAACTAAAACTATGGAAGAATATGGAATAAAACCATTAATTACAGCAAAACAATCAAATATTGAAGGTATAATAATAGAAATTACTAACTTTTTTAAATAAAAATAATATGAATTATAGAGCATCTTTTCCACAAACCAGACTACGTAGATTACGTTATAGCCCGGTAGTACGTAAAATGGTAACAGAATCATCAGTTTCTGTTGACGATTTAATTATGCCTTTATTTGTTTGCCCTGGTGTAAATGTTCAAAATCCAATTAAATCGATGCCAGGCAATTTTCAACTTTCAGTTGACAATTTAGTAAAAGAATGTAAGGTTATTTACGATTTAGGGGTAAAATCAGTATTGCTTTTTGGAATACCAGAGCATAAAGATGATGATGGAACTGTTGCTTGTCAACACGATGGCATAGTTCAAAAAGCAATTAGAGCAATAAAAAAAGAATTACCAGAAATGTTTATTGTTGCCGATGTATGCAATTGCGAATATACTGTTCACGGGCATTGCGGAACAATAATAAATAACGATGTTGATAATGATTTAACATTAATAACATTAGCAAAACAATCTGTTTCATTAGCCGAAGCCGGTGCCGACTTAATTGCTCCAAGCGATATGATGGATGGAAGAATTGGAGCAATTCGTAAAGCTTTAGATGAAAACGGTTTTGTAAAAACTCCAATTATGTCGTACGCTGCAAAATATGCATCAGGGTTTTACGGACCATTTAGAGATGCAGCTGAAAGTGCGCCTAAATTTGGAGATAGAGCAACTTACCAAATGAATCCTGCAAATAGCGATGAAGCAATGCGCGAAATAGCTTTAGATATTGAAGAAGGTGCCGACATTGTAATGGTAAAACCTGCAATGAGCTATCTTGATGTTGTTTACAAAGCTAAACAAATGTTTAAAATGCCTTTAGCTGTTTACAATGTTAGTGGCGAATTTTCGATGGTAAAAGCTGCTGCTGCAAATGGATGGATTGATGAAAAACGATTAATGATGGAAATTATGACTTCATTTAAAAGAGCTGGCGCCGATATTATAATTACCTATTTTGCAAAAGATGTAGCACAATTTTTAAGAAACAATAAAAAATAAAGCAAACTAGTGGCACGGTTTTAAACCGTGCCACTAATTTGCTATAAAACACAAAAAATGACTTTTGAAGAAAATCATATTTATCACGTTTTTAATCGAGGAAATAATAGAGAAAAAATTTTCTATAACAACGATAATTATATTTTCTTCTTAAAAAAAATTCGCAAACATATTTTCCCTTTTTGCGAAATATTAGCATATTGTTTAATGCCTAATCATTTTCATTTTTTAATAGTTGCAAATGAAAAGACAACACAAAAAATCATCAAAGCAAATCAGGAACGCAACGTTTTTAGTGAAGGGATAAGAATAATTTTAAGTACCTATTCTCAAGCAATTAATAAACAAGAGAAACGCGTTGGTTCTTTATTTACTCAAAATACAGAAGCAAAACTATTAGCTAATGTGTTAAATCGTACAAATGAAATGGATTATGTTTTTAATTGCTTTCAATACATTCATCAAAATCCAATTCGTTCAGGGTTAGTAAAAAAAATAGAAGATTGGACATTTTCATCTTTTGTTGATTATTGTGGTTTTAGGAATGGGTCTTTATGCAACCAAAAATTAGCTTATAAAATAATCAATTTTGATAAAGAAAATTTTTATAAACAATCGTATATTACTATTGATGAACAAAAATTAAAAGGTATATGGTAAATCACTGTAAACTGTGGCACGGTTTAAAACCGTGCCACAGTTTAAAAAAATAATTTAAATGAATACAGATAAAAGTAAAATAGAATTTGAACGTGCATGTAAAGTAATTTCTGGAGGAGTAAATTCTCCAGTAAGAGCATTTAAAAGCGTAAAAGGAACTCCGTTATTTATAAAAAAAGCTCAAGGTTCAAAAATTGAAGATATTGATGGCAACAGCTTTATTGATTTTGTTGCTTCTTGGGGACCAATGATTTTAGGGCACACTCACCCTATTATTATTGATGCAATTACCGAAGCCGCTAAACACGGAACAAGTTATGGCGCACCTACAATTATTGAAACCGAAATGGCTGAGCAAATTTGCAAAATGGTTCCATCAGTTGAAAAAGTTAGAATGGTAAACTCTGGTACAGAAGCCACCATGAGTGCAATTAGGCTTGCACGAGGATTTACAAAAAGAGATAAAATTGTAAAATTTGCAGGTTGTTATCATGGACATGGCGACAGTTTTTTAATAAAAGCAGGCTCAGGTGCAATTACTTTAGGACTACCCGATAGCCCTGGCGTAACTCAATCGATAGCAAAAGATACTCTTACTGCAAATTATAACGATTTAGAATCAGTAGAAAAACTTTTTATTAATTATAAAGACGAAATTGCAGCAATAATTGTTGAACCTGTTGCTGGAAACATGGGCGTTGTAAAACCTTCTCAAGGATTTCTTGAAGGTTTACGTGAAATAACAAAAAGATATAACGCAATTTTAATTTTTGATGAAGTAATTACTGGATTCCGTCTTGCTAAAGGTGGTGCTCAAGAATATTACAACATTACTCCCGATTTAACTACATTAGGCAAAATTATTGGCGGCGGTTTACCTGTTGGTGCTTATGGCGGAAGAAAAGATTTAATGGATATGCTTGCTCCTGTTGGACCAGTTTATCAAGCAGGAACATTATCTGGAAATCCACTTGCAATGAACGCAGGACTTGCAACCTTAAAATATTTGGATACTACTCCAAATTTTTACAAAAAACTTAACGATAAAGCAGCAAAAGTAGAAAATGCGTTTATTGAAAATTTAAAAAAAGCAAATGTTAAAGGAGTAATAAATAGAGTTGGCTCAATGATGACATTATTTTTTAACGATAAACACAGTACGCTAACATCATTTGATGAAGTAATGACTTCTGATAAAGACAAATACGCAAAATTTTTCCATTTATCATTAGAAGCTGGAATTTATCTTGCACCATCGCAATTCGAAAGCATGTTTATTTCCGAAGCACACACCGAAGATGATATAAACAAATTAATTAAAGCAAACTTACAAGCACTTGAACAATTAAAATAGAACTATAAACAATGAACTTTTTTGAACAATAAACAATTTTCAAATGTCAATATTTTTAGATACAATAAAAGGAGTAAAATGCGAGCGACCACCGGTTTGGTTTATGCGTCAGGCAGGAAGAGTTCTTCCATCCTACCTTAAATTACGCGAACAATACACTTTTAGCCAATTAATGCTAGAACCTGAGCTTGCTGCAAAAGTAACCTTATTGCCAGTTTACGAATTAGGCGTTGATGCTGCAATTTTATTTTCCGATATTTTAGTTGTGCCTCAAGCCATGGGCTTAAAAGTAGAATTTACCGATAAAGGACCACGTTTCGAAAAACCATTAAAAGAAATTTCAAATCCACTCGAAAACTTGCACCCTAACACAACATTTTTTAATTATATATATGATGCCATAGACATAATTAATAAAACAAAACCTGCCGATACTCCATTAATAGGTTTTTGCGGTGCACCTTTAACTGTGCTTTGTTATATGATTCAAGGATTAAGCTCAAATCACGAATTTCCCGATGCCACAAAATTTATTTTTGAAAAACCTAAACTAACTTCAAAATTAGTCGATTTAATTGTCGAGGTTTCTAAAGAATATGCAAAAAAACAAATTGAACATGGAGTTCAAGTGTTTCAACTTTTCGAAACTCATGCTGGCCTAATACCATTTTCTGTTTACGAAAAAATATTTTTACCTGCAGTCGAAAAAATTGGTAAAACTGTTAAAGAAACAGGTACACCTTTCTTTTACTTTCCAAAAGGAATTGGTAATGGAATTACAAAATTAAATAAAAATATTGCTGATGTAATTAGCATTGATTGGCAAAACGATATTTCAATTGTGCGCAAACAACTTGGAAAAGATATTGGACTTCAGGGAAATTTAGATCCACGTTTTTTAATGGCAAATAAAGAAACCCTTAAAAATGAACTTCAAAATTACGTTGAATTTGGAAGTAAAGAAACAAAGTGGATTTTTAATTTAGGTCATGGCGTTTTACCAAATACACCTTTCGAAAATGCAAAATATGCAGTTGATTGGGTAAAATCGACTAATTGGAATAGAAAATAACAATATGCAATGGAAAATAAAAAACAAATAATATTAAAATACAATCGTCCAGGACCAAGATATACAAGTTATCCCCCTGCAAATTTTTTTAAAAACGAATTCAACAATAATAATTTTATTGCTCAAATAGAAGAATCGAATAATGTTGGGCAAAAAAACATTTCTATTTACATTCATATTCCTTTTTGCTCACAACGTTGTCATTTTTGCGGTTGCAACACTACGCTTTTCGAAAGCGAAATATTGGTTTCAAAATATGTTGATTGTTTAATTAAAGAAATACATTCTGTAACAAAGCACATTAACACACAAGACAGAGAAGTTACACAAATTCACTGGGGTGGCGGAACTCCAAACTCAATTCAACATAAACATATAGAAAGAGTGATGAACGAATTAAAAACTCTTTTTAATATTAACGAACATGCCGAAATTGCAATTGAATGTAATCCTGCATACTTAGATTTTAATGAAATCCAATTCTTAAAAAATTCAGGTTTTAACAGAATAAGCATCGGAATTCAAGATTTTAATTATAAAATATTAGATTGCGTAAACCGATTACACTCTAAATTACCACACAATGAATTAATACAAATAGTTCGTGAAGCTGGTTTTACAGGAGTTAATTATGATTTTATATACGGATTGCCTGGTCAAACCGTTGAAAGTTTTAACGAAACAATAAAACAAGCAATAGAATTATCGCCCGACCGACTTGTTACTTTTTCGTATGCACACGTTCCATGGGCAACATTAAGTGCTCAAAAAAATCTAGAGGAATTAGGTTTACCAACACCCGAAGAAAAACTTTCGATGTTTTTATCGTCAATGGATTTAATAGTTGAAAGTGGATATATTCAAATTGGATTAGATCATTACGCAAAACAAAGCGATAGTTTATCAAAAGCTATAATTGAAAAAAAATTACATAGAAATTTTCAAGGATATTGCACAAAAGAAACAACAGGTCAGGTTTATGGATTTGGTTGCTCGTCAATATCACAATTATGGGGCGGATTTAGTCAAAACGAAAAGTCGTTAAAAAAATATATCGAAAGAATTGAAAATGAAGAATTAGCAGTTGAACGTGGTTATTCGCTAAGTTTTAACGAACAAGTTTGCAAAGAAGTTATTGACGAAATAATGTGTAACGGAGTTTTAAATTTTTCGGAAATAGGTGAACTTTTTTCTATTACTATCGAAAAAGTTAAAGAAATTGTAAACTATAAAATTGAAAAATTTCAGGAATTTATTGATGATGAATTGCTAACAATTAGCGAAAACAGCTTAACTGTTAGTAAAACAGGAATGTTAGTTGTAAGGAATATTGCAATGGCACTCGACCCACAATTAAATACCGAAGGCGATAAATATTCGAAAACAATTTAAATTTCTTTTGTCATTCTGAACGATTTTGAAGAATCTCTTTTTATTATTGGAAAATAGATGTTTCGACTAAGCTCAACATGACAAAAAAAATCGTAAATCCTAAATCGTAATTCCTAAATCATAAATATAAAAATGACAGGCGTTTTACTTATAAATATGGGTGCTCCTGAAATGGAATGTGAAATAAAACAATTTTTACGTTCAATGTTTTTAGATAAACACATAATTCCTGCACCTTATTTTATTAGAAATTTACTATCGCTCTATATTAGCAACACACGTTACAAAAAATCGTGGGCTCGTTACCAACAAATTGGTGGAACTCCACTAAAAAGAAATACTTTAGAACTTGCTTACACTTTGCAAAATAAAATAGGCGATAATTATTTAGTTAAAGCTGCTTATTCATATTCGGAGCCAACAATTAAACAAGCTATTGATGATTTTATGAAAGATGGAATTAATAACATTATTGTCATTCCACTTTATCCACAAGCAAGTATTACAACTACAGAAAGTGTTATTTACGATTTAAATAAATCAATTAACAAATACAACTCTAAAAACTCAAATTGTCATGCGGAATTCATTTCAGCATCTCTCACTAACCGTCATGCTGAATTTATTTCAGCATCTATTAACACTGAGATTCCGAAACAAGTTCGGAATGACGTTATAAAAGTTCGGAATGACAAAAAAAAGAGTTTTGGTAAACCAACTAATTTAAACATTAAAATAATACCCGAATTTTATTCGAATAAATTATTTATTGATTATTGGAAAGAACTAATAACAAATCACATTAAAAAAAATAATTTAACAAAACCATTTCTACTTTTTAGCGCACATTCAATTCCACTTTCGTTTATTAAAAAAGGCGACACTTACCAAAAATCTATCGAAGAATCTGCAAAATTAATTTCGCAGGCTGCAGAATTAGATTACAGTTTTTCGTACCAATCGCAAATGAACGAAAAAAAGTGGCTTGGCCCAAGTACTGAAAAAAAATTAGAAGATTTAAAAAACAAAGGCTACAATGAAGTTGTAATTATTCCTATTAGTTTTGTTTGCGAAAATTTAGAAACAAAATACGATTTAGACACAATAATAGTTCCCAAATTCAACTCAAATAATTTTAATGTTTCGAGAGTTGAAATTCCTGCTGTTAAAGATAAATTTGTTGAGATGATAATATACTTAATTCATAGTTAAGTTTATTTGCTATTCAAATATTAATTTGTCAACCTATAATAACAATTGATTAAATTTTGTTAATAACTTTATTTTGAAATTAGTTATAATATTTATATACTTGTATAACTAACTTTAATTAATAACATTATGAAAAATTTAAATCAATCGAACATCGAACATCGAACAAGTATTTTCTTTTAAGTCTTTTTTTCTTATTTAATTTGAGCTTAATGGCTCAAATTCAATCAAGGCTTTTCCCTATGCAAAATCAATACATTGATTTTGGGCACTTAGGAACAACAAATTCCTTACAAACATTGCCAACTGACATGAATGATGCTTTTGCTTATCATGGAGATAAACCTAATTATTGCCAAAATATAGTTTATGACAGCTATGACCCAAACAATAATCAAATACTCTTTTTTATTAACGATAATAAAATATATAACAAGTACGGAAAAGCAATGATTGACCAAATTGAAGAACCTGCTTCTTTACTTTATGGCAGCATTGGTGCTTGCGATGGCAGTTCGACATATTGTGTAGAAAATTATAATGAAATATGCAATGGGTTACATGACTATTTAAATCATGTTTATTTTCAATACCCAATTTCTTCTTCAACATTTTTTTTAGGTTCAAAAGTGATAATTGTTCCAGTTCCAAATAGTTGCTATGAGTTTTTTGCAATATTTATAGTTTCTGATGCAAGCCATCAAGGGCCTACAGATTTTGATGTTTTTATTAGAAAAATCAAATATTTAGATCAAAATAATGTGGAATTAAGTAATTATTATAGTTTATCAGGTACCAATGGAATTAATTTACGTTGTGGTGTAAGTTACGAAGCTCTATCTATGGCAATTTCAGATTACAGACCAACTACACAAGATTATCTTTTATGTGTAAATGCAGGAAATGATTTATATACCTTTAAATTAAATTCACAAGGTTCTGACTTAAATATAGGTGGATATATACAACGTCAAAATGTTTTTAATTATCCATCAAATGTAATTGATGAAGGGGTAAAAGAAGAAATGGAAATTACACCTATTATTAATAATAATGTTATTGAAAAATATAGAATTGCATTCCCTAACATAATGATAAATCCTAATGAAATAAGATTTTACGTTGCTGAATTATCAACCGATGGAAATAACTTACTTAATTCAAATTATTTTACTGAACAATTAACACCTACACAAAATTTTTATTATTGGCCTAAAGGGCTTGAATTTTCACCCGAC
>JAVHRJ010000303.1:0-3491 GCA_036171595.1 Bacteroidales bacterium | reverse complement strand
CATCAATACTTATAAATCAAATTGATTGTTTTTATAATATCATAGATAAAAACTTCGTCATCGTTATTAATACTACCTTTCTCAATCAGCACTTTTAAAATTTTTGCCTCAAATTCACCAACTGAATTAATACATATGGGACTTACTTTTGTACAGGTTATTTTTCTGTCTTTTTTGTCAATAAATTCAAAACTAAAATCAGGAATATTATTACTTCCATATTTACCAAAGTTTGATTTTCCTTTGAATTTAGGAATATTATCCTCAAGAAATAAATTTCCTTGAACTTTAAGCTTATCGGAATCCGTGAAACCTATACCTTTAAGATTATTAAATTCTGTTTCAATTAATGGTATTTCCATAAGTATAATATCTTTTAATTTTTGTGTGTACATATCTCTTAACCAGCCTCCCAAAATTCTTATAATATCCATCGGTGCTTTCATACCATATTTTATTTAAATCTTATTCGTTACAAAAAATATAAAAATATTTTCGTATAAAATACCATATCTTAAAGTAGGTTATCAGACGCGCTGCTAACTAACTTGAAAGTCAATTTTTAAAATATTTTATGTGGTAAACAATTGTATGCTGATTATGGAGTATTTCCTTCACTTTTGTATTTATCTAATAACCTTAGAATACTGTTTATTTTATCTTGTGCGCCTCTTGAACCTAAAACCATTTCATCCTCAGGTTTATCCCATCTTTCTTTAAAGATATTCCAACCTGCTTCTTCAGTTACTACACGAAGATAATCTTTGTCCCAAAAATAATTTTTTTTATTTTCTTTTTTTTGCCCTTTTATCATAAGGAATCCTGTAGGTTTACCATGTTTCGCTCCTGGTTTCCAAAACGATTCATCTTCATATATCTTACCTTTTCCCCATGCTCTATACTCTATTGCCATAAACAGGAGGTCTTCTGTTTCCCAAATAAAAGCATCGGATAAGGTTTTTTTTACATGAACCCAATCAGTATTTAGAATTGTTTCTTTTCTCATCCCCATCCCTTCAAGCTTGTTAATGTCTTTTGGTTGGATAACTTCTTGTCTGTTATAAAATGGTTCCCAAAACATTTGATACTCATTAACAGAAGGAAATTTTTCCATCATTTCTTTAGCAGAGGTAAAAAATGGAATAAAGTGACTGAATTTTACAACTCTTCTAATAAAGGCTTCAAGTTCGTCTGAAGAAACTTTATAGACTTTTTCAATGTCTTTCGTTTCATCTAAAAATTTTACTACAATATTTAAACTATTGCTGGAGTCTATAAATGCGAAATCGACTTCGGTTAAATATTTTTCAATAATTGGAGAGTTGAATATCTCCTTAACCTTTTTAGTAACGTCCTTTGTTTGTGCAAGCCCAAGATTAAAAAGTACTACTACAAAAATAATTACTGTTTTCATGTTTCTCCTTTATGATTAGCATCGTTAAAAAATTCTTTTTCTTCTTTTAGAATTTTCTTTGCTTCTAGTAAATCTATTCTTGCTTTATGTCCGTGTTTTTCTAAATAATAAAGAAGATGCCCACCATTCAATAACGTAATCGGTTTACCCAATGCAAATTCATAAGCATCTTTTCCATAGTCTGCAGTCGTGACTAAAATTCCCTTAGAAGCACCCTCATGAATCATAGTACCATATAAATCTCGTACTGCCGAAACTTCAACAGTGTTTGTATATCTTTTTGCCTGAATAACAATTTTACCACCACGGATTGGATCAGGATCAAATGCTATAGCATCAACACCTCCATCCCTGCTTGAGCGAGTTACTTTAACTTCACCTCCGTTATAGGAAAATTCTTTCTCGAATACCTCCCTTACTAGCATTTCAAAATCTTCCCAATCCATTGCTGCTAAATTCAATGCAGTATCCAGATTATTAATTATGTCAGTTGGGGAAATAAATCTTGAATCATTTTTGTCAATAGTTAAAATTGGGGTTATTGGTGTAACATTATTTAAGTTAGGAGAGCTAATTCCTTTGAGCGATTTGAAACACGTTTTTGCATCAACATTTGATAAATTTATTGAAAGGAAAGTTTTTCGATTAACTAGTAAACTTAAAACGCAATTATTTTCAGAGTGTCCCGTTGCTTTATTTATGTTTTTTATTTGTCCGTTAAAGATTATTGTTTCTATAAAATTTGCTTCATCCAACAAAAAAAGGTTACTAATAATTTTAAGTGTAATCTGATAAATTATATCTTCATACAACATTCTGTCTTTTTTGTTGTTAAAATCATGGGAAACATCTTCATATTTAAAACAATATTCGATTAACAAAATTTTTGAATCTTGTTGATAATTTATATCAGAAGAAACATAATAATTAATTATAGGCTTCGATGGGTTGCTAAGATATAAATTTATCGTTTGTTCAAAAGCACCAAACTCTGCGTTTTCAAACGATTCTTTTAATGAATCAATGGTGTTGTTAAAATTATTCTTGTTGTTCGCAAAGGCAAAAGATTCATTCCAAATATCTCTAAGAATAGATTGGTATTCAAAGTAAGCATTATCGATAAGCTCATTTAATGAGCTGGCTGTAATAGAAGACAATATTAAAAATTGATCATCAAGGTTTTGTTTTGGATGTTTTATTACTTTGAGATGTTTTGAATATATGACTTTTACAAGTATATCATCGTTTTGTAAATTATGTATTTCAACATCACCTAGTTCAGGGATACGGCAAATATCACCAATTTTTAAATCGTTAAATTTATTTAGAAAAAGTAATGGAATTGGATGTTCAATGGCTTGAATGATTTCTTTTCCCTCGTTAATTGACCACAAAGCAATTATATTTTTACTTCGTTCTTTTACTAACCAAATTTTGTTTTTGTAAACAACTAAATCATTTTCAACAACACGGTGAAACCTTGGGTTATTAAAAACTAATTCTGAATAGTTGTTTTTAAGTTGCTGAATTATTTCATTATCAAATGCAAAAGGGGGTTGTTTAATGGTAATTTCATCTTTTCTCTTTACTGATTCCCAAAAAACATCTAAATCAAAATCCAATTTCAATATTTCGTTTGAACTAACCATTTACTTTTCCTATTTGCGTTATTTAATATCCAAACCTCCGACGTTTCCAAAACGTCGGAGGTATTTCATAACCGAACATAATTTAGTGCCAGACACGAATTATCACGAATTAAATTTCAAGTAGTGTCCATTCGTGCAATTCGTGTCAACAGCTATTCACTTGCAACTTTATACTTTCAACTATTCACTACTGCGCCGGTGGTGTCGTCCCATCCTTTGGTGGAGGAGGCGGTGTTTGTTCTTCCTCATCCGGTTTTGTGTGCGATGCGCTATAATTAAGAACATCACGCACAACTTTGTATTGGCTATAAAAATCAAGGTGATTCTCTTTTAGTGTTTCAGCGAAGCCGTCTATCTGGTTTTTATAGGTACTGTTTCAATATACCTGGTCGTGTGTGCCAATATCAATTAATAATATTTCAGTCTCA
>JAVHRJ010000302.1:0-3496 GCA_036171595.1 Bacteroidales bacterium | reverse complement strand
GGAGTAATGGACAAACAACAATTACAGCTACAGGGCTTGCTTCCGGAAATTATACTGTTACTGTTACTGATACTCATGGTTGTACTGCAACAACTTCGGTTAGCATTACATCTAATCCATCTCCTGTAATTAGTGGAACAACTATTAATACAGGACCATGCAATGTTTGCACTGGTAGTATAACTCTTAGTCCGCAGTCAAATACTTTTTACCAATGGAGTAATGGTCAAATAGCTACAAATATTACAGGACTTTGTGATGGTAATTATGCAGTTACTGCAACAAATTCATTCGGCTGTTCTTCAACACAAACTTATTCAGTAACTACAACCTTACCTTCAACATTTTTATATACTTATTGCACAACAATTACTGTATCTGCAGGTTTTCCTCTAACATATAATGGATATAACTTTGATTTTTGCGGACAATATATTGTAAACGGCGGAGCTACTTTAAATATTTATAATTCTTCAATAGATTTTACTGATGGTTCAGGAATTACAGTAAAACCCGGAGGTACATTAAATATTATTAATAGTACATTATCAAATTATTGTCCTATTATGTGGGCTGGTATTAATGCAACTGGAGGAGCAATCGCTACAACAGTAAAAATAAATAATTCTACTATTCAAAATGCCTATTATGGAGTTTATGGTAATTCTATAACTTTTATAACTCATTATTCATCTTATATTAACAATGCATTTGATGTTTCATTATACCGTTGTTCTAATTATCCAAATGTAACAATTGAAGATTGCCATTTTATTACAAATACACTTCCTTTACTTGCTCCAGCTTTAAGACCTTTTTATCACATTGTATTAAATTACTGTACCAACATTCATGTAAATCGTTGCGATTTTAATAATACCTTCCCTTATAATACAGCAGATTATTATATTAGAGGTATAGGAATTTATTCAAACAGAAGTTTGTACGTAGGGGACCTTTCTACACCTGCTAATTCATCATTTAGTAATCTGCAATGGGGTATATGGGCAAGAATGTTGCATGGTATTGCAGATATTAGAAACACAACTTTTTCCAACAACAATAGGGGAGTTGAGGCAGAGTCTTTAACAAGTCTTGTGTTATATAATAATAGCTTTTTAGTCGGCGATAATGGAAACATAAATCCTCCAACTACCCAACCTTGCGGGGCTTATGTGTGGAATATTAAGAGTTATAAAATAACCGAAAACGATTTTTATAACACGTTTTCTAATCCATTAAATATAGGATTATTATTGAAAAGTAATTCCACTATTTCAGCACAAAAAATATACAAGAACTGGTTTCACGGACTTATGTATGGGTTTATTTCAAATTATGTAAATAATGTGAAACTCAATTGTAACGAATTTGGTATTAATAAATCCGGTCAATATATCTCTAATGGTAAAGATATATGCCTGTTTACCGGCTCAATAAATACAATTCAAGACCATGTTTTATATCCTTTAAAAAACGCCCATAACCGTTTTGTTAATTCATTTGGTATCCCTGGCTTTGACGCTAAAAAATTTAATATTGATACATGGTTTATGTATAATTACAAATATTTTTTTGGTAATAATTCAGATTTAACTCGAATTGATCCTATTAATCCTGCATGGTTAAGTAATGTTAATTATAATCCAACTTCTCTTTATTATCAAGCAAGTAATTGTTTATCTGAACCCCCGGCATTTAAAATTGTTCAAAATGAGTTAAACCAAATTGACGCAAAAAAAGACAGTCTTGTTTTAAGGCAGAATATTTATAATACTTTGATTGACGGAGGGCAAACAGAAGCATTTCTTCAGCAACTTAATAACCTGCAGCCCAACAATTTTACACAATTCTATAACCAGCTTATGGCAGTTTCTCCTTATCTGTCAGATACAGTACTTATCCGGTTTATGACTCATCCCATAAACAAACCTGCACAAAAAAAGAATGTTGTTCTTGCCAACTCGCCATTGCCATATAAGGTACGACCATTTATTGCTCTTATGAATGTTAATCAAAACTTTAAAAATCAAATCTGGGCTGCACAAAATGGCAACAATGCACGAACAACGTTTGAGAATGAATTATTAAACCGCGATTATAATATTAAATACCAGTTCGGTGAACTTTTAACAAGCATACTTAGCGATACATTAAAAACAGATTCAGTATTAACGTATGTACTTCAAAACGGAACTTCAAACGAAAGAATTATTGCTAACCCTGTTTTTATTGAAAGAAAAAAATATTCCGAAGCACAAACCAATCTTAATATAATACCAACACTAAACAATACAGATGTACCACTTGAACAAATCAATGATTTTATACAGTTGCAGCAGTTAGAAATTCAATTGGCTCAAACACCGGATAGTTTACAGGCAAATTTGGTAATTCAACAAGAACCATTACTACTGGCTATTGCCTCAGATTCACTGCATTTATGCCAGGCAGAAGCAATTGCTTTACTCGAAGCATATACCAATGCTTCATACCCAAGAAGTATTATTTTGGAAAGTCCCGAATTTCGTCGTTTGAATAACAATCCAGTTGTTGAAGAGAATAATGAAACTTGTGGTTTGCAAATTAATCCTAATCCTGCAAATTCATTTGTAAATGTTCAGATAACAGATTCAGATAGTCTTGACAATTTGCAGTTACAATTTTGCGATATTTCCGGAAGATTAATAACTGTATATGAAAAAGGAACATTACAGAAAACTATTAATATAGATTTAAAAGGGAAAAAACCTGGTGTTTATTACCTTATATTGCTAAGTAAAGCTTCTGTAATTTGTAGTAGAAAACTTATAATAGAATAATACCATGAAAAGAATTATTATTCTATTATTTTACATACAAATAAGCTATGCTTATTCCCAAGACAAATTAAATGAGATTTTTTATTTTGGTAGCGATCGTCTTACAATGACCAGTATTATTCCAACTGATAGCGGTTATGTACTTGCAGGGATGTATTATGGTCAAATTGCAGTTTGTCTTGTTGATTCATCTGCTACTTTAAAGTGGTTAAAGTTATTTTCTGATACTACTTTAGGACATTCTTTGGAATATGTGCCAAATAATTTCAAGAAAACAAGTGATGGAAATTATATTGCAGTTGGTACTGTTCAAAATGGAATAGCTACTTATAACCAATTGTTTTTATTAAAATTAGATTCAAATTTTAATAAAATTTATATGAAAGCAATGTTAAATGATACTGCATGTGATGGTTGTTTGCACGGTAGATATATTTTTGAAAATAATAATTATGATTATATTCTTTTAGGTATAAATTCAAGAGATAGTTCAGGTGCTTTAAATACGGGTGGTTTTCAAGATGGTTTGTTATTAAAAACAGATACGGGTGGGACAACACTTAATCATAAATTATATGCTGGTGTTTATAATAACAATGATTGGCTGAACTGTGGAACTCAGATGGGAAATAACTATTATTTATTTGGTGGTACCCAAAGTTATGCGCCACCTT
>JAVHRJ010000301.1:0-3496 GCA_036171595.1 Bacteroidales bacterium | reverse complement strand
TAACTAATACTGATAATGAAAATTATATAGAAGTTTTTCCAAATCCTAATAATGGAAATTTTTTCATTATAACAAATAATTTCAATAATGTAAAAAACATTTCAATACAAACAATTGACGGAAAAATTGTATATCAAAATAATAAAATAAACTACAAAACTGAATTTAATTTAGATTTAAATGAAGGTCTTTATTTTATTAAGATATTTGAAGGAAATGGTTTTAGTACAACTAAAAAGATTTTAATTCAAAAATAAAATATTTGTTTTATAGTGGCATTATAGAAAAGTATATTTACTGTAATGATTTTAATACTCAAAAAACTAACATTTAAAAATATGAGATATTTAATAATGCTTGTCGTGTTTATTACAACTTTACACAGTTTTTCTTTTGCTCAAGCAAAAAAATATTTTGATGCTTACAAAGCTGAAACAGAAGGATATTTTATTGATTTTAAAGAAACAACTTTAGGAATAGTAGCTACTGATAATTATGCTTCTAGAATATACCTTATTAATAATGACAAATATGAAATATTATATAGTTCTCCGGGTTGTGGGAGGTATATGACAATTTCTCCAGATAAAAAGAATATTGGATTTAAGTATATCCAGCCAAATGGAAAGCAAGTCCCTGCAATTTTAAATATTCAAACAAAAAAAATTTCTCTATTATATTCTCCAGTTGACTTGTGCGGACAGGTTAGTTTTTCACAAAATGAAAAAATTTCATTTACAATTGGTAACGAATTAATTGTTAAATGTGGTGAGAACTTTAAAAATTATAATTTAGGTCAATATGTTAATATTGCACCACTTTCGCCAAATGGAGATTTTGTATGCTTTAATGATAATTCCGATCAATTATATTTATTGAATTTAGAAAATAAACAAACTATTAAAATTACTTCAGGAGAAAAAGGGTATGCATACCCTCAATGGTCGCCTGATGGTTCTAAACTAATGTATTCCTCAATTTCAGGAAATGTATTTGTGTATAACTTGCAAAACCAAATGACTACTTTTATTTTCGAAGGACAATACCCATCATGGACTTTTGATTCGCAAAGCATTGTTTTTACTAAAATTGAAACAAATAATTTACAATTCATCGGCTCCGATATTTATAAAGCAGGAATTGACGGCTCATTTATAACAAATATTACTAATACTCCAAACGTTTATGAAGTAGCGTCAGCTTCAATGGGAAGCAAAATAATTTATCAAAGTTTAAATCAAAAAACTGTAAATGAGTTAAGTATTAATGAAAATTCAAAGGCTAATCAAATATTAAAAATAGATTCTTCTTTAAATATTAATCATCATAATTTTCAAAAATCAGTTAATGCTGAAACTTTTGTTCCTGGAAATGTCCCCTATGTGAATCAAGTTTATGATACCCCAGAGTGGCACTATGGCTATGGTTCATGTGCTCCTACCACTGCTATAATGGCAATTGCATATTATAACAAATTGCCTAAATGGCCTATTATTACTAGCAATGGAGTTGGAAATCATACAAGCGATTATGGTGCTTATGTTGCCGACAAGTACACTTTAAACGAATATTATTTTCAAGATGTGTCTTCAACCGGAGGCGGGGAAGATGCATGGGGGGGATATGGTTATATGTGGACAGCTTCATATTCTCCACATTCTAGAATGAAGCAATACATAACCAACCATTATTTAACTTCTTTTCTTGAGGATGCTGATAATTATACTAAAGCATTAACAGAAATTAATAATGGTTTTGTGTTTCCAATTTGCAATTTGCTTTCTTCTGCAGGACATTTGACATTAGCTATTGGTTATGTTGTAGGACAACACACTATAATTTTTAACGATCCTTATGGAAATAAAAATAATAGTTCATGGCCTAATTGGTATGGGCAAAATTCCCATTATGACTGGCCTGGCTATAATAATGGATACCAAAACCTAAATACCGTTGCGTGGACAGTAACTTCTGAAGGATCACAAGTCGCATATAACGATACTATTATTGATGATGTTTTTTATAATCATGGTTTTTATATGAATAATAACCAAAATGGATCAATCCAAAGATATTATCACGATTTAAATGCAGGTTATAATAATCATTATTGGTATACTGGAACTGAATCAGGAACTACCGACATTTGTTATGTGACTTGGACACCAAACATTGTTATTGCAGGAAATTATGAGATATTTGCGTATGTACCAGGTGGTACTGGATCAACTTCTACAAGTGCAAAATATCAGATTCATAATTCAAATGGAGTTACAAATGTAACTGTTAATCAAAGTCAAAATAGTAATCAATGGGTTTCGCTTGGCGTTTATAGTTTAGTCGCAGGACAAACAGATTACGTATATTTGGGTGACGCAACTGGTGTAGCATCACAAAATATTGCTTTTGATGCAATGAAGTTTAAAAATGTTGACAATATTGATAACGTTTTACCAACCACATCAATATCAACTCCTAACACATGGGAAACGTCCGATCTTACAGCAACTTTTACTGATGCCGATAATGTTGGAGTAGAAAAATCTTTTTATCAGGTACTTGATTTTGATGGAACATATTGGGGGGCAAATTCAAATAATGGTTTTTTTGCAGATAATTTTGATATACTTCAGCCAAACTGGACAAATAACTCTGGCATTTGGAATGTTACAAATGGAGACCTTATACAATCTGATGAAGTACAAAACAACTCAAATATATATGCTTCTTTAAATCAAAATTTATCAAATAGGTATTTATTCCATTTTATTGCAAAAGTTAATAGTACTAGTGCAAATCGCAGATTTGGTTTCCATTTTTTTAGCGATAATGCCTCTTTACCTAATAGGGGCAATTCATATTTCGTTTGGTTTAGAATAGATGACCAATCATTGCAGTTTTATAAAGTTCAAAACGATACATTCAATTTAGTAAATACAATTAGTTCAATTGTTACAAATGTTGGACAATATTACGATTGCAAAATATCTTACGATAAAGTAACTGGAAAAATAGTAGTTTGGCGCGATAATGTATATTTAGGAAGTTGGACTGATATTTCTCCAATAAGTAATAATGGCAATTTTATAAGCTTTAGAACTGGAAATTGCTCAATTAATGTGAACGAATTAAAAGTATTTCGTTCACGTTATCCTTCAGTTACAGTAACAATTGGCGATAATACAAAAGATATTAGATTCCAAAACCCAAATCCTTCAACTTTTGGAGCAAAAATTAAGTCAATAGTTGTAGATGCTAATAACAACTTATCTTCAATAGATTATCATAATTTAAATATAGATTGGACTGTCCCATCTTCAGTTATTGTTAATGATGGAATTTCAAACGATGTCGATACAACTTTCGATAATACTACAATCTCATCAATTTGGACAAATTCTAATGACCAAAATTCAGGAATACTTGAATATTGGATTGCAATTGGAACTTCGCCAGGTGCTTCAGATATTGTAAATTGGACTAATAATGGAGTTAA
>JAVHRJ010000300.1:0-3511 GCA_036171595.1 Bacteroidales bacterium | reverse complement strand
GTTGTTGGCATTGTCCAATTGCCGTTTGCAATTGATGTTCTGGTTTGAGAAAACAAAGAACTGAATATTAATATTGCAATTGAAAAAGTAAAAAAAATTTTCATGATTTTATGTTTTTGATTAATACAAATTTATAAAAAAATCTATGAATTAATATTTTTTTTATTTCTTTGTTGTGTTAAATCTTTTTATTCAGATGCATTACAATAAAATAAATAAATTGTATTTCATATACTTAATTAAGTTATATGCCTTGTTTTTATTTATTTTCACATTATTAAGAATAAGTTTTATTATATATCTTTTTGATGAAGTTGCTGATTGGTCGTGGTTTAACGTTTCTAAATCGATTTTAATAGGTGTAGTATTTGATTCGGTAGTTACGTCTTCATTTATATTAAGTTTAATATTTTTATTGTTTATATTGAAATTTGTTATAATAAATAAGATATATAATTTTTTCTATTATTTTACAAATATAATTTCAGCAATACTTTTATTTACTAATATTATTGATATATTTTATTTTCAGCAATATGGAACAAGAGTTAATAGTTTGGTTTTTGAGGCTACACACGAAACTGGTACTATTATTACAACTATTTGGAAATTGTATCCAGTTATAAAGGTATTTGTTTTCTTTATTGTTATTTATTTGATGTTTTATTTTATTCACAAAAAAATATATGCTAAATTTATTCGTCATACTGAACTTGTTTCAGAATCTTTAAATGTTAATAACAATGCTGACCAAGCCTATTACGACGTCAAACAAGTTAAGGGTGAAGTTCAATCAGTTTTTATAAATTCACTAAAATGGTTGGGTATATCAATTCTTACTTTTACTTCGCTATCATTTTTGTATTACGGCCCACCATTATGGACAATTTCAGAGTTCTCGTCATCTTCTGTTTTAAATCAAGGTTCAATGAATGGTGTATATTGTTTTGTAAAATCGTATCATCAAAAATTGCTTTACGATGACGATATGCCATCTTTTAAATTTTTTGATAATAATATTGCTACAAGTGTTTTACAAAATAACATTATACACAAGAATGATTCTTTAATTAATAAAAACTTCCCGTTATTAAGACAAATAAAACAAAATGTAAACGATAGTTTTGTTAAAAAAAATATTGTTATCATTATAATGGAAAGTTTTGGTTCAAAGTATATTGGTTGCTTAAATAATGGAATTGGTTACTCACCATGTTTCGATTCAATCTCAAAATTAGGTGTATTGTTTTCAAATTTTAAATCAAATGGTCCACGAACACAAAATGGTGTTATTAGCACCATTTCTGGATTTCCAGCTATTTTAGGAGTTAATATGCAACGCCGAAAAGGGTTAAACGAATTTCAAACTATTGGAAATATTTTATCTTCAAAAGGCTATATTACAAATTTTATTCATAATGGTCGTGCTACTTATGATGATATTGATAAGTTTATGAAACAAGGTGGTTTTGTAAATCAAATTGACATTAGAGATTTTAAAATTTGGCGAATGAAAAATGAATGGGGCGTAAGTGATGAAGATTTATACGAAAAGGCAATAAATTATATTTGGAATAATAATATGCCTACATTATCTGTAATTTTAACAATGACTAATCATGCACCATACGAATTACCCACTGAATTTATAAAAAAACATCCCGAAATAATTAAAATGACAAAGCAGCAAGCATCGTTTTATTATAGCGATTTTGCAGTAGGAAATTTTTTAAAAGAATGTGCAATGAATAAAAATTATAAAAACACTGTTTTTTATATTTTAGCCGACCACAGCGAAAACGATGAGTTAAATAACGATGAATTAAATTTGTTTAGAATTCCATTACTTATTTTAAATTCGAAACATAATAATGTAATTAATAACAAAGTTGCATCGCAATGTGATATTGCTTCAACAATTTTAGCTGAATTAAATTATAATGGAAATTATCATTTTATTGGGCAGAATGTTTTTGCCGATGATTATAAACCTTTCGCCTTTTCGCGTGATTATATTAACAATATGTACTTATATCGCGATTCAAATGTTTTAAAATACAATATTGAAAGCAATATCTATAAAAATATTGATGGAATAAAAAATGTAAAAAAAGAAAATGTAGATTTTTTACAATGTTACATTCAAATTCTTACTGAAATATTTAAAAAAGGAAAATATAGATACGATATAAAATAATTATTTAAATGCAGGAATACCAGTAATATCCATTCCAGTAATAAGTAAATGAATATCGTGAGTTCCTTCGTATGTTATTACCGATTCTAAATTCATAGCGTGACGCATTAAAGGGAAATCGTTAGTAATTCCCATAGCACCAAATACTTGACGTAATTCGTGGGCTACATTTATTGCCATTGCAACATTATTTCGTTTTGCCATTGATATTTGCCCTGGAGTTGCTTTACCAGCATTTCTAAGTTGACCTAAACGTAAAACTAATAATTGTGCTTTAGTTATTTCTGTTAATGCTTCGGCAAACTTTTTTTGTTGGAGTTGAAACGAAGCAATAGGTTTGTCGAATTGTTTGCGTTCCATAGCATAACGAAGTGCAGAATCGTAACAATCCATTGCAGCACCAATAACTCCCCAAGCTATACCAAAGCGTGCGGAATTTAAGCAAGTCATTGGTCCTTTTAACCCTTTAACATTAGGCAAAATATTTTCTTTAGGAACAACTACATCATCAAAAACTAATTCGCCAGTTATTGATGCACGTAAAGATAATTTGCCGTGAGTTTCTGGAGCGGTAAATCCTTTGGTGCCTTTTTCTAGAATTAAGCCTCTAATAATTCCTTCTTCATCTTTTGCCCAAACAATAGCAACATCTGCAATAGCAGAATTTGTAATCCACATTTTAGCACCATTTAGTAAATAGTGATCACCTTTGTCTTTAATATTTGTTATCATGCTTCCTGGGTCGGAGCCATGGTTAGGTTCTGTAAGTCCAAAACAACCAATATATTCGCCTTTTGCAAGTTTTGGTAAATATTTTTTCTTTTGTTCTTCGCTTCCAAATAAATTAATTGGGTTCATTACAAGTGATGTTTGAACAGATGCCATCGATCTAATTCCAGTGTCGCCACGTTCAAGTTCTTGCATAATAATGCCATACGAAATATAATCAAGTCCAGCACCGCCATATTCAACCGGAATAAAAGGTCCAAACATACCATTTTCGCCCATTTCTTTAATTAAGTTTAATGGGAATATTGATTTTTCGAAACAATCTTCAATAATAGGTTTAACTTGTCTATCAACCCATGCTCTAACAGATTCGCGAATAAGTTTATGTTCTTCGGTAAGTAAGTCGTCCATTAAATAATAATCGGGTGCGTTGTACAAAATTTCGCTCATAATTTTAGTTTTAAATTCTTTTATGGGGTCAAAAATAATTTTTTTTATTAATAAACTGATGATTAAAATTAGTTTTTTTTGAAAATGAAATTATTATTATAAAAAAGCTTCTTTTAATATTTCAAAAGAAGCTTT
>JAVHRJ010000299.1:0-3521 GCA_036171595.1 Bacteroidales bacterium | reverse complement strand
CATGCTCTTTCTTTAAAAAGACATGCTCTTTCTTTAAAAAGACATGCTCTTTCTTCAAAAATATATGGGAGGCCACCTATTTGCAATGGAAATATACTGTACACGGGTATAATTTGCGGATTTAGTCTTTATTTTTTTATTGCATCTTCAAATATTTTTCTAAATTTTTCAACTTTTGGACGTACCACCATTGAACAGTAGCTTTGATCCGGATTCTTTGCAAAATAATCTAAATGATAATTTTCTGCTTTATAAAACTTTTCAAACTTTTTCACTTCTGTCACAATCGGTTTATCATATGCACCCGATTTATTGAGATTTCTAATAATTTCCTCAACTTTTTTAAGTTGTATTTCATTGTGACAAAAAATTACAGAACGATATTGTGTCCCAATATCTCCACCTTGTTTGTTTCTGCTGGTTGGATCATGAATCCGGAAAAAAACTTCTAATAATTTTTCAAAACAAATTAGAGAGTCATCATAAGCAATTCGGATAACCTCAGCATGACCGGTAGCACCCGTACATACCTCTTCGTATGAAGGATTTTCTATATGCCCACCACAATATCCCGGCTCTACAGAAATCACTCCTATCAAACTTGAAAAAATAGCTTCTGAACACCAAAAGCAGCCTGTTCCAAACGTTGCTGTATCCATAAATAAAATTCTATTTTAATAACCAAATGTACCTAATTATTTTGTTTTCATGAAATTTAAAAACTTTTTTTTATCATTGAAATATAATAAATTTGTAAAAAAATTGCACATGAAAAAATTAATTGCTCCTTCCCTACTCTCTGCTGATTTTGGCATCCTTCAGGAAGAAATTGAATTAATAAATAGTAGCCACGCAGATTGGTTTCATTTAGATATTATGGATGGGGTATTTGTGCCGAATATCTCTTTTGGGTTTCCTGTTATTTCTCATATAAAAAAATACGCAAAAAAACCATTAGATGTTCACTTAATGATTGTTGATCCAGACCGTTACCTTGAACGGTTTAAAGAGGTCGGTGCAGATATTCTTACGGTTCATTATGAAGCATGTACTCATCTACACCGAACACTCCAAAAAATTCGTTCTCTTGGAATGAAGGCGGGCGTTTCAATCAATCCTCACACATCTGTCAATCTACTAGAAGATATTATCAGTGAAGCTGATCTTGTTCTTATTATGTCTGTAAACCCAGGTTTTGGTGGACAGAAATTTATCCTTCATTCGTTTGATAAAATCAAAGAAACAAAAACTTTGATTAATAAATACAAACTTCGAACGCTTATTGAGGTTGATGGCGGCGTTGATAATACCAATGCACAAAAGCTTATTGAAACAGGTGTAGATGTGTTGGTTGCAGGAAATTATATCTTTAAATCAAAAAATCCTTTAGATACCATTAACAGCTTAAGTAAGGATATTAATAAAGGTGTGTAAGGAGTATAAAATTAATGGAAATGAAATATACTTTTATCACAAATTAGTTGAATCCTATAAATTATTATAGGCTTTGAAATTCAACATTAACCTAATTCTCTTATTTTTTCAAGCTTCTTCTTATCAATAATTTCCAAGCTTCTTCCATCTAAATTAATAATTTTATCTGTTTTTAATTCAGATAAAATTCTTATCGTATTTTCAAGACTTGTTGCTGAAAATTCAGCAATATCTTTTCGTGTTAATTTCAAATCAATTTTATCTGAATTAAATGTGTTAGCCAAATACATTAGTGTATCAGCTATGCGACCATGAGAATTTTTTTGAGAAAGAGTTTCAATTTTCTTAAGAAAATCTGACTCCATATTACTCAAATATTGAAGCACTTCCCTGCAAATAATAAGATTGTTTTGCACAACTTTTTTGAATGGGACTAAATCAATTAAACAAGCGGCAGAATCATCTAAAGCAGCAACAGAATAGCGATATAGAGGTTCTCTACCAGTTTCATTTGCAAAAACACTTTGTAATCCAATATAATTTTGTGAAGTGAGAACTTGCAAAAGTATGTTGCTACTTCCTTCAATATAAACTTTTGAAACACCATTATACATGCATATTAAATGCGTAGGAATCGTTCCTTGTTTGCAAATCAAATCTCCTTTTTTATATCTCGCTTCAATCCTATTTTTATTCACAGCCTCAAGCTCTTCAGGGGTCATTTTAGCGAAGAAATGAGCCTTAAATTTACAACTTACACAAGAATGAATAATCATAATTTTAGTTTTAAATTTTAAATTTTGATTTACAAACTTAATGTAAATTATAATAAATACAAGATTCAATTAATTGTAAAATTATAGCTACTTCACTATAGATTTAATAATTTTAATCACCCATTGGGAAAAAATTCTGTAAAAGTATGATCAGAATAATATATAATTATTTTGTTAACAAGTATCTTGTTTTCAATCACTTTAGTATTGTTTTCATGTTTTATATCCTCTTTTATTTCTAATATTTCAGGTTTAGGGAGTTCTGTGAAAGGAATTTTTAATTCTAAAGGGCTTGTTTCAATAGTAGATTCTTGCCCTGTAATTTGTTCCAAAGTGCTAGATTGCCCTAATAATGAGTGTTTGTACATTTCTCCCTTGCCTGAAATCAACCAATCAGCACTAACATATTTGAATTTCAAAAGTATTTTCTGAATAAAATCAATTCCAGGATTATTCCTCCCGGAAAGATAGTGTGAGATGCTAGAACGTTGTACACCTAGAATATCTGCAAATCTGGCAGATGTTAATTGTTCCTCCCTGATTATTTTCAAAATACGGTCTTTCATTATCAAAAAGTAAGATTCACAAATGTAATTAATAGTTTGTTAACATTTGTAAACAATATGCGAGAATAATCAAGTTACATTTGTAATCTCTTGTTTTACAAAGATACTGATTATTTTATTATATTATTCATATATAATTGATTAACAAATAAGACATATTAATCAAATACTTAATAAATTTATTATATTTATCTGATAATAAAGATTATATAATTATATATCGATGCTATTTTATAATTTACATGTATATAATAATTATTAATTAAAGTAAAAGATTAAAAATATATTATAAACATTTAATATTTAGTGAATTATAATGTGTTTAATGATTAATGACATAAGTAACATTTTTAAATAGATGTAATTGTAATTTTATTATAAAGTTATTACATGATTTTTCATTATTGTACGTGTTTACATTTGTAATCATGTTTAATTGTGAATTGTATAGGTTATAATTGTAACTTATATCTTCTTGAGAAACTAATTCAATAGGCAATCATTTTCAGCCTTTTTGTCTTAGTCCTAATAATAAAGTTTAACTTGATACTTGAAGGAAAATCTGAGGCTCTAAAGGCAGAAAAACACCCCTACCCTTTTTACTTAGATTTTTTGTTTTAAAAAAAATTGATAGTAAAAAAAAGAAAAGCCTAATAACCAAAAATTATCAGATAGGAAGTAATAACCAAATAATAACTAACATTTCTCACTTGCAATAGTATCGTAAACACTGACCCGAAGGGTC